>NZ_JBSGDB010000727.1:0-3019 GCF_053602155.1 Streptomyces sp. NPDC004561 | reverse complement strand
ACAAACTCCGTCTCACACACCCGGGCGCCCGGTCCTTGGGGTTTTGGGGGACGGGCCGCCGCGGTGTGCCGAGGGCGCTGGGTCAGCCGTTGTCGCGGGCTCCACGGCGGCGCATGCCGAAGAAGACCGCGCCACCGCCGACGACGACCAGCGCGCCCGCGATGCCGGCGATCAGCGGCGTGTTGGAGTTCGCACCGGTCTCGGCGAGGTTCGAGTCACCGGCCGCCGGGGACGGCGCGTTGCCCGGCGTGGTCGCCGGGGCCGAGCTGGACGCCGAGGCCGACGGGGTCGGGGTCGCCGACTCGGCCGGGGCGGACTTCGACGGCGACGGCTTGCTGCTGGCCGGCGGGGTCGGGGACCCTTCCGTCGTGCAGGCCGTGGCCGGGGTGACCAGGTCCGGGATGAACTGGTCGAAGTGGAAGCCGCCGCCGTTGACCTTGACCTCGACGAGGTAGGTGGTGCCGGCCTTCCAGTCCACGGAGATGGGGGTCTTCGTGCCCTTGGCGGAGCCTTTGACCTCCCCCTCGGCAACCTTCGTCTCGACGGCGTCGTTCTTCTCGAACACGGTGATGTGAGCGTTGGTGCGGGACGAGTCGTTGTCGGTGATGACGATCTGACCCTTGCCACCGGTGCAGCCGGCTTCGGCCGTGAAGTCACCGATCTGGCACGCCAACGCCGAACTGGACACACCCAGCACCACGGCGGCCGAGGCGGAGGCAACGCCCAGGATGCGCACGGAACGGCGTGCGCTGCGACGAGTTATGGACACGTTTGTCCTTTACAGAGTGCATAACTGCGGGGGGTTACAGGGGCGTTGGGGCGACGGATGGGGTGAGGCCCCAGCACCCCCAAGAGGCTCACAGGTTTATAAGCGCTCCGTAAGAAGTGTCAATGCATATGCCGCCAACGGTCGTTGACTTTGCCTGCTTATTAACCACCCAGAAGTTTGATCGCTTCCGGCGCCTGCTCGATCCGGTCAACGAGGGTGATTCGGGACTCCATTGACCGCCCCTCGGCGAGCGCCCGGAGCAGCGGCCAGGCCGGCAGGTCCCGCGTCCAGTGCTCCCGGTCCACGAGCACCATCGGCGCCGGCTCGCCACGCGACTCGTAGTAGTTGGGGGTCGCGTTGTCGAAGATCTCCTGCACCGTCCCGGCGGCGCCCGGCAGGAACACCACCCCGGCGGTGGAGCGGGCCAGCAGGCCGTCCTCGCGGGTGGCGTTGGCGAAGTACTTGGCGATGTGCGAGGCGAAGGCGTTCGGCGGCTCGTGGCCGTAGAACCAGGTGGGGATGCCGACCGACTCCCCGCCGCCGGGCCAGCGGTCACGCACCTCGAAGGCGGCCCGCGCCCAGTCCGTGACCGAGGGCCGGAACGAGGGTGCCTTGGCGAGGAGTTGGAGCGCCTCGCCGAGCATGCCGTCCGCGAACGGGGCGGCGTACGCGCCGAGGTTCGCCGCCTCCATCGCACCCGGCCCGCCGCCGGTGGCGACCGTGAACCCGGCGCGGGTCAGCTCACGGCCGAGGCGGGCGGCGCCCGCGTACTCGGCGGTGCCGCGGGCCATCGCGTGGCCGCCCATGACCCCCACCACCCGGGCGCCGGAGAGGAGTTCGTCCAGCGCGTCGGAGACGGCGTCGTCGTGGATCGCGCGGAGCATCGAGGCGAAGACGTCACCGTCGGCCGTCGTCCGCCGGAACCAGTCGTGGGCGCGCGCGTCCGGTGTCGCCTCGTAGCCGTCCTCCAGCGACTCGAACAACTCGCCGGGTGTGTAGGCGAAGCCCCGGTACGGGTCGAAGGGGAGGCCCGGGACCGGCGGGAACACCAGGGCGCCCGCCGAGCGGACGTGGGCGGCGGCCTCGGGGGTCATCGGGCAGCCGAGGAAGACGGCTCCGGTGGTGTCGAGGCCGAGCAGCACATCGGTGCGGGACGTCAGATCCACGGCCTGGACGCGGTATCGGGTCAGCGAGCCGTGCTCGGCGACCACCTCGTCGAACTCCGCGAGCGACTCGATCTCACAGGTACGGGCGGCACGGTGCGGCTGGGCGGGTGTCGGATGCACCCGCCCATGCTAGGCACGGATGTTCGGGCGGGCGGGGTCAGCCCTGGATCGCGGCCGGGTCCATCCACACGATCTCCCAGGTGTGCCCGTCGAGGTCGTCGAAGGAACGGCCGTACATGAAGCCGTGGTCCTGGGTCTCGCCGCTCTCGGTGCCGCCCGCCGCGAGGGCCTTGGCGACCAGCTCGTCGACCTTCTCGCGGCTCTCGGCGCTCAGACAGACCAGCACCTCGCTGGTCGTGGTGGCGTCGGCGATCTCCTTCTTGGTGAAGGTCGCGTAGAACGGCTTGGTGAGCAGCATCGCGACAATGGTGTCGCTGATCACCACGGACGCCGCCTTCTCGTCGCTGAACTGCGGGTTGATCGTGTAGCCCAGCTCCGTGAAGAACTTCTTCGAGGCGTCGAGGTCGTTCACGGGCAGGTTCACGAAGATCATCTGCTGGTACATGGGGGCGTCTCCCGGTTCGTGTGCCGAATCGTTCGCCGGGGTAGACACCGGGCCGCGGCGAAACTCATCGGCGGCCCGGAACTTCTTTCGGCGACTTCTCAGCGGACGAGCGGAAGTGCCGCCAACGAGGCGATCCCCAGGGTGAGGGGCCCGAACAGGGCCAGCAGGGCGGCCGCGCGCAGGACCGCGGCACCGCGCAGCATCGTGGCCGGCGCGCCGAGGCGGAGCAGGGCCGCGGTGGTCTCGGCGCGGCACTGGCGGGTCTCGACGGCCGCGGTCAGCAGGGTCGCGACCGTGCAGCCGACGACGACGAGCGCGCCGAGGGTGCGCAGCGGGCCGAAGGAGGGCGCGGGGTCGTCGTACAGGGCGGTCATGGCGTACCCGGCCGACGCGACCGCGCACACCACGCCGAGGGGGCGCCCGATCCGCCGCGCCTGCTCGACATCTGCGCCACCTCCGACGGCGGCGCCGCCCTGGTGCTCTCCAGCATGGAGTTCGCACGGCGGCACGGCGCGGCGC
>NZ_JBSGDB010000726.1:0-3054 GCF_053602155.1 Streptomyces sp. NPDC004561 | reverse complement strand
GGACACCCCGGTGTGGGCCGCCGCCACGGAGGCCTGGCAGGACGTCGTCCGTCTCGGTGAGAAGAACGGTTTCCGTAACTCCCAGGCGTCCGTCCAGGAGCGCCACGGGGGCCGCGCGGCCGGGCGTGACCTGGAGCGGAGGCCGCCGGTCGGTGCCGAGGAGGGCGGCCGTCACCAGGTCCTCCCAGGAGGGCGCGGGATCCGTGCCGTCCCCGCCGCTCGCCGTCGCGTTCATCATGTTCCCTTCCCTTCGCGCATCGAGAGACCGGGCAGGTCGTGCCCGGGGGAGACGGGGCCGGTCAGCACAGCGTCACCGCCTCGCCCGCGCCCTCCGGCCAGGCCGTGAGCGGGGTGAAGCCGCGGTGGCCGCACTCCCCGAAGACCGTCACCGGGGCCCCGCCGGACAGGGCGACCAGCCGCCACAGGCTGGGGCGGGAGCGGGCCGCCCGGGTCAGCGGCAGCGCCGAGTCCCGGTCGGCGTCGGCCAGCTGCCACAGGTCGCCGTCCGGGGCCGGCACGACCCGGTCCAGCGTCACCGGGACCGACTCCAGCCAAGGGTCCTCGCGCAGGGCCGTGCCGTACCGGGCCGCTGCCTCGGCCGTGGTCACGCCCGGCGGACGGAACCCGGCGGGGGCGGGCGCCGCGAACCGCTCGCCCAGCGCGGCCCGGGACTGGCCGGCACCCGGATAGGCGGACAGCTCCGCGTCCAGCGCCAGGCCGACCGGCAGGGACAGCTCCGGCGCCCGGCCGGCCGCGCCGTAGGACAGCAGCAGCCGGGTGGTGCCCGACGCGGCGCCGTGCAGCCATATCCGGCGGGTCGTCAGCTTCGGATCCGCCGTGTCGTACTGGGCCAGGACCAGCCAGCGGTCGCGCACCGGCGGGCCGTCCGCCGAGGCGGGCAGGCCGAGCCGGGAGCGGACCGTGGCCGCGAGGCCCTCCGGCAGCCGATCGCGGCGCAGCCAGCCCTGGTCGAGCAGGTGCAGCAGCGCGCACTCCTCCAGCAGCCGCGCCGGCCAGCCCGCCCCGGACGCCGGGATCGCCCCCAACTCCCGTACCCGGGCCGCCAGCCCGGGTGCCTGGGCGTCGACCATGCGGGCCGCCGTCTCGTCCCACAGGCCGTACCCCGCCTGCTCGGCCGAGGCCAGGCCGCCGCGCAGCAGATCCGACAGGCGCTGCTCCAGTTCCGTGGCGCCCGCCGTGACCCGCTCGGCCCGGCGCTCGGCCCGGCGCCGCGCCGCCTCCGGATCAGCGGCCGGGGAACTGCCGCCCGGCTCCCTCGGCTTGTTCTCCGCGCGCACGCGCCGGCCCTTGAGCCACTGCTCGGCCCAGTCCGGCGGTTCCTGCGCCACCGGCACCGCGTCGCCCCCGCCCGCCCACAGCAACAGCAGGCCGAGTGCGTGCTTGCACGGGAACTTCCGGCTCGGGCAACCGCACTGGAACGCGGGCCCGGCCGGGTCCGCGAGGTCCACCACCGTCTGGTACGGCCTGCTGCCGCTGCCCTTGCACAGCCCCCACACCGACCCCTCCGTACGACTGCCCGTCCCGGACCACGGACCGGCCGTGCCGAGTCTGCCGCCCGCCTTGCGCGACGTGGCGTCAGGTGCCAGTGCCAGCACCTGGTCCGCGGTCCAGCGCACCCCCTGCTCAGTCATGCCACCGACGGTAGGTCCCGCCACTGACAATCGGCCCGGCGAGTGCGTCTGTGCAGGTCAGGGCGATTGTCAGTGGCGTGGTGCACGGTGGATGCCAGACCGAACCCGGCCGAGCTGGAGGGGGCCTCAGCCATGTCTGTGTCTGTGGACACCACGTCCGTCGAACCGAGCACGAACCACTCCGCGAGCGCGAACGCGGGCACGCCCGCGACCGGGGCCGAGGCGCTGCGGCCGCACGCCGAGCACGCCTTCGCCGCCGAACTCGCCGCGCTCGCCGCCCAGGACGACCGCCCGCGCCCGGCCCGCTGGAAGCTGTCGCCGTGGGCGGTGGCGACGTACCTGCTGGGCGGCACCCTGCCGGACGGCACGGTGATCACACCCAAGTACGTGGGGCCGCGCCGGATCGTCGAGGTCGCCGTCACCACGCTGGCCACCGACCGCGCCCTGCTCCTGCTCGGCGTGCCGGGCACCGCCAAGACCTGGGTGTCGGAGCATCTGGCCGCGGCCGTCAGCGGTGACTCGACCCTGCTGGTCCAGGGCACCGCCGGCACGCCCGAGGAGGCGATCAGATACGGCTGGAACTACGCGCAGCTGCTCGCCCACGGCCCCAGCCGCGCAGCCCTCGTGCCCAGCCCCGTCATGCGCGCCATGTCCGAGGGCATGACGGTCCGCGTGGAGGAACTGACCCGCATCCCGGCCGACGTGCAGGACACGCTGATCACGATCCTGTCCGAGAAGACCCTGCCCGTCCCGGAGCTGGGCGAGGAGGTCCAGGCGGTCCGCGGCTTCAACCTCATCGCCACCGCCAACGACCGCGACCGCGGTGTCAACGACCTCTCCAGCGCACTGCGCCGCCGCTTCAACACCGTGGTGCTGCCGCTGCCGGCGAGCGCCGACGACGAGGTCGACATCGTCACCCGCCGCGTCGAGCAGATCGGCCGCTCCCTCGACCTGCCGGCCGCGCCCGACGGCATAGCGGAGATCCGCCGGGTCGTGACCGTCTTCCGTGAACTGCGCGACGGCATCAGCGCCGACGGCCGCACGAAGCTGAAGTCGCCCAGCGGCACGCTGTCCACGGCCGAGGCGATCTCGGTCGTCACGAGCGGCCTCGCCCTCGCCGCGCACTTCGGCGACGGCGTGCTGCGCCCGGCGGACGTCGCCGCCGGCATCCTCGGCGCCGTCGTCCGCGACCCGGCGGCCGACCGGGTCATCTGGCAGGAGTACCTGGAGACCGTCGTGCGCGAGCGCGAGGGCTGGACGGACTTCTACCGCGCCTGCCGGGAGGTGAGCGCATGACCGACACGGGGGAGGCCTACGCTTCCGGACCGCTGCTGCTGGGCGTGCGGCTTCACCCCCAGCCGGTCCGGCGTCAACCACCGGGCCCGGCACTTACCTTGGGTCC
>NZ_JBSGDB010000725.1:0-3150 GCF_053602155.1 Streptomyces sp. NPDC004561 | reverse complement strand
TGGCCGACTCGCTGGCCTGGTGGTCGCAGGACATCTTCACGATGGACACCGAGAGCCTGCGGGTCCTGCTCGACTACGGTCTGCCCGCGGTGATCCGGTCGGTCCACGCGAACAGCTGTTCGTGGCTGGCGATGTCGTCGAGATGGAGCACCGGGGCCCCGCCCAGGGCGGCGGCCAGCCGTCCGGCGAAGGTGGACTTCCCGGAGCCGGCGTGCCCGTCCACGCCGATCAGCCGGACCGGCCCGAGGGACGGGCGGAGCCCGCACAGCCGGGCGGCGAGGTCGTCGATGGCGATTCCCGAGGTGTGGTGCGGTGTGGGGGGTTTTCCGGAAACATTCTAGTAGCGGCCCATAGTGACTGGACCACTGGGACCGCCGGACGGAAGGAAAGTCACGGTTTGAACCACCGGCTGGCGGCCAGTCAATGGCACCCATAAACATTCGCGAATCCCCTGACCGATATGTCGAATTCGGCGTTCCGGGTGTGCCCGCCGCTGAGTAAAGTGCCTCCTGCGCAACTGCGATGCGTCGAACGGGGACAGGCAGGGGACATGGCCGCGGAGTTATTCGAAGGGCACTATGTATGGCACCCGGCGGCCGACGACCGTGTCCTGGCAAGCGTTTGCGTCGATGTCCGCGCAGGACGTTATCGATACGCGCACGAGGCCCTGAGCGAGACCCGTTCCGACTTCGCCCTGCGGGCGCACCGCTCGCTGGTCCTCGCCTCCGAGGCGGCCGGCACCGACCTGGTCGAGCGCTGGCTGGCCGAGGAGCCCTCGCCCGAAGCCGCGCTGATGTGGGCCCGGGTCGCCGTGCAGCGCGCACTGCGCGCCGCGGACGCCCGCGACGAGCGCGCCGAGGCCCTGGAGCGGATCGCGCTCACCGCCTGCGAGCGGGCCGCCGCCGCGGCCCCCGGCGATCCCACGCCCTGGGTCGCCAAGCTGGCCATGGCCCGGCTGCACCGGCTGCGGGACCCGGCCCCGCAGGGCCTGCTCACCGCCCCGCCTGGGCCCTGGCGGCTGTTCGCGCACATCCTGTCGCTGGACCCCTGGCACCGCGAGGCCCACCACCGCTTCCTGTCCTCCTTCTTCACGCGGTACGGCGGCTCGGTCAACTCGGCCTGGGACGTGGCCGCCTTCCTCAGCCAGCGGGCGCCCGCCGACTCCGCCCTGCGGCTGCTGCCCCTGGTGGCCCTGGTGGAGAGCTACAACCCGACCCAGCTGCTCGCCGACCGGGTCTGGGAGCAGCCCCAGTGGCGCTCCACCGCGCTCGCGATCTACCACAACTGGCTGCCCGCCGCGGCCCGTTACCGCTTCACCCCGGTGCTCGACCTGGCCTACCTCGCGCACGCGCTGGTCATGGCCCAGCGCGAGTTCGAGGCCCGGGCGGTCTTCACGGCGATGGGCCCGTACGCCTCGCGCATGCCCTGGAGTGCCTTCGGCGACCCCGCCGAGCAGCTCTCCCGGGCGCGTCGCGGCTGCGGCCTGCCCGTCCCGGGACCCGCCTGACCCGCTCGCCCCCGCTCCGCATCGAGAGCCATCGAGAGAAAGGTCGATCTGTGTCGGAAGGAATGCCTACCCCACGGGCACGGGCCCGCGCGGGAGAGGAAGCGGTCGTGCTCGACGACGACGCGACTCTCCACGCGATGGGTTATCCGCGGAAACTCACACGCCGTTTCAAGGCGTTCGACAATTTCGCGATCTCCTTCACCATCATCAATATCCTCTCGGGTATTTTCTCGTCCTTCGGATTCGGTATGAATGCGGGTGGCCCCCGCATTCTCGTGTTCGGCTGGATCGGTGTCTCGATCATGGTTCTGCTCATCGGAGCGTCCATGGGCGAGGTCGCCTCCGCCTATCCGACGAGCGGTGCCCTGTATTTCTCCGCCGGCAAACTCGCCAAGCGGCACAAGGGTGCCTGGTCCTGGTACACGGGCTGGCTGAACTTCGTGGGCCAGATCGGCGGCACGGCCGCCACCGGCTATGCGGCCGCCACCTTCGTCCAGGCCTTCGTGCAGCTGCAGTGGCCCTCCTACCGGCCGACCGTGCACCAGACGATCCTGATCACGGCTCTGATCATCGTCGTGCAGGGGCTCGCCAACACCTACACCGTGCAGCTCGTCGCCGTACTGAACCGCATTTCCGTGTGGTGGCTGCTGGTCGGACTCGTGGTGATCGTCGGGGCACTCATAGTGATGCCGCACCATCATCAGCCTGCGTCGTTCGTGACGCATTTCGAGAACAACACCGGCTTCACGAGCGGGCTTTACGGCGGCATGCTCGGCCTGCTGGTCACCAGCTGGACCTTCACCGGCTTCGACGGCAGCTTCCACATGTCCGAGGAAACGGTCCGCGCCACCGTCAACGCCCCGAAGGGGATCACCCGCGCCATCGGCTATTCGGCGATCACCGGTCTCGTCCTGATGCTGGCACTGGTCTACAGCATTAGCGACTACTCCAAGGTGGCGGCCGCGGCCGCCCCGCCCGTCCAGATCCTCATCGACGGCCTCGGCCTCACCACCGCCAAGGTGATGCTGCTCATCGTCATCGGCGCGATGCTCTTCTGCGGCCTGGCCAACCTCACCAGCAACACCCGGCAGATCTTCGCCTTCTCCCGGGACGGCGCCATGCCCGGCTCCCGCTGGTGGCACTCGGTCTCACCGCGCACCCGTACGCCGGTGAAGGCGGTCTGGCTCGCGGTGGCCTGCTCGCTCGCCCTCGTCGTCCCCGGCTGGTGGTCCCACACGGCCTTCACCGCGATCGTCAGCGTCAACGTCGTCGGCCTCTTCCTCGCCTACGCGGTGCCGATCTTCCTGCGGCTGCGCCTCGGTGACGGCTTCGAGCCCGGGCCGTGGCACCTGGGCCGCTGGGGCCGGCCGATCGGCTGGCTCGCGGTGGTCTGGATCGTCCTCAGCAGCGTCCTCTTCATGCTGCCGCAGGCCTCCCCGATCACCGTGGACTCCTTCAACTACGCGCCGATCGCCCTCGCCGCCGTCCTCCTCGTGGCCACGGTCTGGTGGTTCGCCACCGCCCGCCGCCGCTTCCAGGGGCCCATCAGCTACGGCCGCCCCGACGAGGTCGCCGCCATGGACCTCGTCTGACCGCCTCGACGGCTACCGCTCACCGCTGCCGCCCCCGCGCGCGGCACTGCT
>NZ_JBSGDB010000724.1:0-3164 GCF_053602155.1 Streptomyces sp. NPDC004561 | reverse complement strand
GGCACCGGCATCACCGTCGACATGGTCGCCCACCTCGCCACCATGAACGACGACATCGCCCGGCGCCACGCCGGCCCGGTGTGCGGGGCAGCCCGAAGGCGCTTCCCGGTGCTCCTCCGGGTCCTCGCCGGGTGCCGGTGCGGGGCGTCCTTCCAGGTGGAGGCGGAGGCCCTCCGGCATCATGGTCAGCCGTTCGGTGACGGTCAGGCGGTAGGCGGGGTCGGCCCGCACCTCGTAGCGGCGCAGCAGCAGGCCGAGGACGAGGGTGGCCTCGTGCAGGGCGAACTGGCGGCCGATGCAGGCCCGCGCCCCGGTCCCGAACGGCTTGAAGGTGTGCGGGGGCCGGGCCCGTACGGCAGCGGCCTCGAACCGGTCCGGGTCGAACCGCTCGGCGTCCTCGCCCCACACCTCGGGGTCCCGGTGCAGCAGCGGTGTGAGCACCAGCGCCCACGCGCCCCGGAGCATCGGATGCTCTCCGGCGAGGACCGTGTCGTGCCGCGCCTCGCGGGCGAAGGCGGGTGCGGTCGGCCACAGCCGCAGCGACTCGTCCAGCACCCGGCGGACCAGGCGCAGCTTGGCGACCTGGTCGTAGCCGGGCTGCGGGGTGTCGCCCCAGACCCGGTCCACCTCGGCCCGCGCCCTCGCGGCGGTCTCCGGATGCCGGGCGAGGTAGTACAGGGCGAAGGACAGCGCGCCCGACGTGGTCTCGTGGCCCGCCACCAGGAACGTGATCACCTGCTTGCGGACGTTCTCGGGGGACAGCTTCTCGCCGGTCTCCGGGTGGGCCGTGGCCAGCATGCGGTCCAGCAAGTCCCCCTCCCCGCCGCCGGACCGGCGCCGGGCCGCGACCAGGTCGTCGACCGTGCGGTCGAGGTGTGCCGTGTCCGCCGCGTTGCGCCGGGCGGCGGCGCGCAGCAGCAGCGGGGCCAGCGGCGCGGGCACGGTGTTCAGCCGCTGCGCGTGGGTGAGCGTGCCGACCATCGCCCGGACGAAGGGATGCGGCCGGTCCCGCTCGAAGGAGCCGAAGTCGTGCCCGAATCCGGTGCGGGCGATCGTCTCCAGGGTCAGCTTGGTCATGTCCCCGGGCACGTCCACCGCCCGTCCGGCCGCCGCTTCCCGGTCCCAGTGCTCGGTCAGCCGGTTCGCCACCGCGAGCATCATCCCGTGGTAGCCCTCCATGGCCTCCCGGCTGAAGCCGGGCGCCAGGATGTCGTGCGCCAGCTGCCAGTTGGGCTCGTGGTTGTAGGCGGTGAACAGCCCGTCCCCGGCGACCGGCCGGAGATTGGCCACGCCCAGTCCGACGTGCTTGGCGAACCGGGACTCGTCGGCGAGGTCGGCGGCGAGCCGCGCGCCCCAGACGAAGACGAACTCCTTGCCGAAGGCCCGGCGCCGGAAGACCGGGCCCAGTTCGCGCCCGAAGCGCATGGAGTCCTGCACGGGCGTACGGCGGTCGACGCCGAGCACGTCGCCGAGCAGCGGCAGCCGGTGCGGCGGGCGCGGGATGCGGTGCAGCTCGGGCCAGCCCCGCTCGGCGCTCCGGAAACCCCTCGGCAGCCCCGTCTCCGTTGTCTCCCTCGTCCCCGCCATGACGCCGATCTCCCTTGATCCAGCGGACCGTTGCACCTGCTGACGCGCGTGTTGTACGTGGGTTCAATAACGGGTTTCAGTGTCGTCCGCTTGTTGAACCCGCGTCAAGTAAAGTGACGCCATGGCCGCGAACCAGGGGGAGCGCGCCCGGCGCCGGCTGAGCACCGGGGAGCGCCGGGAGCAGCTGCTGTCGGTCGGCGCTCGGCTGTTCTCGGAGAGTCCCTACGACGACGTGTGGATCGAGCAGGTCGCCGAGATCGCCGGGGTCTCCCGGGGGCTGCTGTACCACTACTTCCCGACCAAGCGGGACTTCTTCGCCGCGGTCGTGGAGCGCGAGAGCGAGCGGATGCTGCGGATGACGGCGGCCGTGCCCGGTGTGCCGGTGCGCGAGCAGCTCACCGCCGGCCTCGACGCCTACCTCGGCCACGTCGAGGCCCACGCACACGGCTTCCGCGCCTTCCACCGCGCCGACGCGGCCGGTGACCAGACCGTGCGCCGGGTCTACCAGCGGGCCCTGGCGGCCCAGGAGAAGCAGATCCTGGCCGCGCTGGCGGCCGATCCCGAGTTCGGGCCCGGCCTGGACGGCGCCCCGCAGGTGCGGCTGGCCGTGCGCGGCTGGCTGGCCTTCACCACCGCCGTCTGCCTGGAGTGGCTGCGCGGCGGCGAGTTGAGCCGGGAGCAGGTGCGCGACCTGTGCGCGCGGGCGCTGCTGGGCGTCATCGCCTGAATCACCCCGCGTCCCACCGGAGGGCCTGGTTGGCGCGCGCCCCGATCTCCGATAAGTTAGGCAAGGCTTACCTAGGGAGGTCTCGGGATGGGTGACACGCAGGACTGGACGGCCGCCCCCGGCGCGGCGGAGCGGGCCCGGTCGGTGCTGGCCGCCGCCTGGTCGTGCGCGGTGACCGCGGACGGCGCCCGCGAGGAGTACGTCGGCGCGCACACCGTGACCGGCGGCGGCGAGATCCTGCTGGGGGTGCCCGAGGACAGCGCCCTCCTCGCGGCGGCCCTGTGCGCACCGCGCACGGAGCCCTGCGCGGTGCTGGAGTTCGCCGATGTGGCCCCCGTACCGGTACGCAGCCGGATCCGGGCCCGGCTCTGGCTCGCCGGCTGGTTCGCCCCGGCCGACGGCGCCCTGCGCTTTCGGCCCACCCGGGTGGTGCTGCGCCGGCCCTCCGGGGCCGTGCTCGTCGACCTCGACGAGTTCGTCGCCGCCCGCCCCGACCCGCTCGCCGTCGCCGAGTCCCGGCTGCTCACGCATCTCGCGGACGCCCACCCGGACGCCGTCGAGCGGCTCACCCGCCTGGTGCGGCCGGAGACCCTGCACGCCGTGACCCGCGTGGTGCCCCTCGCCGTCGACCGGCACGGGCTGACCCTGCGCATCGAACGCGCCCGCGCCGACGGCGACGTACGACTGCCCTTCCACGCGCCCGCCGACGACCTCGCCCAGCTCACCGAACGCATGCACGCCCTGCTGGCGCAGGCGAGCGCCGCCGGCCGAGTGAGGTCGGGGATGCGGTACACGCGTCCGCGCGTGGTGTCGCGTGCGGCGTCGAAACAGGGCCCTTCGCCCAGCAAGC
>NZ_JBSGDB010000723.1:0-3184 GCF_053602155.1 Streptomyces sp. NPDC004561 | reverse complement strand
TCAGCGAATTGGTGACCAACGCGGTGATGCACGCGCACACTGAGGTGGAAGTGCGGGCCTGACTTCGGACGGAAGGGTGCACGTCCACGTCAGCGGATCCCCGCCGGCCGCGAGCAGGCCCGCCGGGCGGCGGCCGTCCAGCACGGGGTGCCCGCGCAGCCACCACGCCGTGTACGGGCGGACCACCTCGTGCGTGCCGTCGGGCAGCAGGACGCGCACGGGCTGGGTGAGCGCGTCCCGCAGCGGGGGCCGGGCGAGCAGGGAGAGCGCCTCGGGCCAGTGGTCGTCGTCGACCAGGTCGAGGTCGCGGACGGCGACGAGTTCGGTGGCGACCGGCGGCACGGGGGTGTCGGGGAAGCGGTCGAGGATGTCCTCGCACCACACGTCGACGGCGTCCAGCAGCCCGGCGTCGTCCGGCTCGGCGAAGTCGCCCTCCCGGGGCTCCAGTTCGTCGGGGTCGAGGACCACGTCGGTGGCGCGCACCAGCGCGAAGCCGGCGAGCACCCCGCAGGCGGTCAGCGGCTGTTCGCCCCACCTCTCGGCCAGGTCGTGGTCCACGGCGGCGAGTTCGTCCTCGCGGATCACCCGGGCGAAGGGGCTGCCGGGGAGGACCAGCTCGCCGGCGGGGGCGAGTTCGCCGTCCTCGTCGGGCAGCGCGAGGGCGCCCAGCCAGGGCTCGTCCCCGGGCTCCAGCCCGGCGTCCCGGACGAGCAGGAGGACGGTGTCGGCCAGTTCCTCGGCGTCCGGGGCGTCCTCCTCCCAGCCGGTCCCGCCGCCCTCGTCCAGGGAGGCGGCCACGGCGGCCCGGACCTGGGGGGTGGTGAGCACCGCGCGCGGACTCGCGGGCAGCGCGCCCAGCTTCTCCAGCAGCGGGTGCGCGGCGTCCTCGTGAGCGACCTTCAGTCCGAGCCGTCCGAGCACGTCCGGGTCGACGAGGGCCGCGTCCGGGGTGGGCAGCAGCACCTGGCGGGGTCCGATGGTGGTCCGGCCGTCCGCGAGCGGCACGGGCAGCCCGGACAGCCGGTCGGGGTCGACCCCGGCGAGGCTGTCGTAGAGCCGCCACCACCAGTCGGGGTCCTTCTCCAGGCCGGCGAGCCGGTCGACGGCGTCGGCGAGCGGCAGCCGCGCGACCCCGAGGGTGCGCAGCTCGACGCGCCGCTCCAGACCGGCGGGCAGCAGGGTGGGCAGCACCTCGGCGAGCACCCGTACGGTGTCGGCGCCGGCGCCCTCCACGACCTCCGCGTCCCGGGGCCGGATGGCCTGGGGCAGCTCGTCCTCGCCGCCCCCGCCCGCGACGGCGGGCGGCAGGAAGGCGGTTCGCGGCAGCCGCTGGAGGATCGCCTGCCGCAGCGCCCCGTCCAGCTCGCCCTTCCCGAGCGGTCCGGGCACGAGGTCGATGATGCCGTCCGTCACCGGCCGCCATTCGGCGAGCAGTTCGGCGTATCCGTCGGCCGCGCGCTGCACCAGGAAGTCGGTGAGCGGTCCGGGGGCGGCGTGCCGCCGGGTGGTGTCGAGCGGGAAGGAGGCGATGAGCAGCGCGGGAACCCCGAGGGGCTCGTCGCTGGGGGTGGGGGCGTGCACGACCGGGGTGGTGCGGGGCCGCACCGGGCGTCCCGCCTCGTCCTCCGGCACGGCCCAGGTCAGCGACCAGTGCGGGCGCAGCCGTTCCTCCACCGGCCGGTCGGTGAGCAGGTCCGGGGTGAGCGGTCCGTGCGCCGATCCGGTGCGCCACCGGGTGACCCCGTCCCGCGAGTCCTCCACGACGGTGACGGCGCCCTCGGTACGACGGCGAAGGGTGCGGGGCGTCTCCGCGCCGACCTCCACGACGACCTCCTCCAGCCCCGGCAGGGCGAGGAGCAGCGCGTCGTCGACGGCGTGCAGCAGCCGCTCGGCGAGGTCGGCGGCGGCGGCGTCGCGCAGGGGCAGGATGACCGCGGTGTCGTACGGGTCCGGGGCGGAGCCCTCGGCGGCGAAGGGCAGCCGGAGCAGTGGCACATGGCCGTCCCGGCGCCGGATCTCGTCCCCGAGCCCCGGGCTGTGCCGGGCGGTGCCGGCGGCCAGCTCGCGCGCCTCGGCGAGGGACCAGCGGACACCGCCGTGCCGTCCCACCACGGCGGGCTCGTCCGTCACCGCGAGGACGGCGGCGAAGCCGACGCCGAACCGGCCGACGGCGCCGTGCGTGCTGCCGCCGTCCCGCTTGGCGGAGGCCCGCAGGGTGGAGAGCGACTCGACGCCGGCCGCGTCGAGGGGCGCGCCGGTGTTTGCCCCGACCACCACCCCGTCGCGGAGGGTGAGGCGCAGTCGGCCCGGGGCCCCGGCGCGGGCGGCGGCGTCGGCGGCGTTCTGCGCCAGCTCGACCACCAGCCGGTCCCGGTAGCCGCCCAGGACCAGGTCCTCCTCGGCGTTGGCGTCCTCGCGGAACCGGGCGGGGCTGGTGGCCCACGCGTCGAGGACACCGCGGCGCAGACGGGCCGTTCCGAACGGATCGGCCCCCTCGGCCGCCGGCCGCACGAACTTGCTCACGTTGACTCTCCTCTACGACGTGAGGACGACGGTACAGCCCACACAGGAAGGAGACTGCCGACAGCACCCACCCGCTCCCCGGCCGGCGCAGACCCGTACCGACGGACCGGCGCACACACCGGGCGGACGCCCGGCCGCGCGCCTGCGGGGCGTGGCGTGGGTGCCTGGCGGCGGACGGTGCATATGCCGGGCGGTGGGGCGGGGTTTGGCGCTACCGGTGGGACGATGCGGGCGCCGGACGGCGGGCCGGTGTTGCGTGCCGGGCGACAGGAGGGCCGTGGGCCCGCGACCGCGTAGGTACCGACCGCGGGCCGGCGTACGCGCCGGGCGGCGGAGCGGCCGTGCGCCCGGCGGGCCCGTGCCGGGTGGACGGCTCACCATGCGCCCGCGACCGGCGTACGTACCGGCTGCGGACCGGCGCAAGTGCCGGGCGGATTGCCGGCCACACGCCCGCGAGCCGGCGTACGAGCCGAACGGCGGGCCCGGTGCACGTGCCGGGCGGCAGGACGGCCGTGCACCCCCGACCGGCGCAGGAGCCGGACCGCGGACCGGTGCACGTGCCGGGCGGTCGCGCGCCCTCGGGCCGGTGTCGCGTGCAGGGCGGGTGGCTCGCCATGCGTCTGCGGGTGCGTGGCCGGCGCCGGGGCGCTCCGGCGCCCAC
>NZ_JBSGDB010000722.1:0-3197 GCF_053602155.1 Streptomyces sp. NPDC004561 | reverse complement strand
GGTTGGTGAGGGCGAGCGTGTGCTTGGTGGAGATGCGGGCGGGCCCGGTGCCGTAGCCCTTGGTGAAGCCCGCCTTGTCGATCAGCCAGGCCGCGCCGGGCCAGGTGCTCGTACGGCCACATCTGCGCGTAGGTGCCGCCGGCGCCCACGAGGAGGACGTTGTCGTAGCCCTCGTCCACGAGACGGTCGACGACCTCCTCGATCCGGGGGCGCAGCGCCACGAGGCTTTCGGTCTGGGCGACGAACTCGGCTTCGTTGAAAGAGAGCACGGTGATGGTTTCCTTCGGAGGGGTTGGGTCCGCACCGGCCACGGCGGGCCGGTGTGCTCAAAAGGGGGGGGTGAGGTCAGGCCGGGCGGCGGCGGGAGAACAGGACGTTCGCGCCGGCGATGACCAGGCCGCCGACGAAGATCAGCGTTCCCATGACGTTGACCTGTGGGGGCACACCGGTACGGCTGGCGCTGTACACCCACAGCGGGAAGGTGACCGTCCGCCCGGCGTTGAAGCTGGTGATGACGTAGTCGTCGATGGACAGGGCGAAGCACAGCAGGGCGCCGGAGGCCACACCGGGCAGCAGCATCGGCAGGGTGACCAGCCGGAACGCCGTCCAGGGGCCGGCTCCCAGGTCCCGGGCGGCCTCCTCCAGCGTCGGGTCGTGACCTGCCGTGCGGGCCCGTACGGTGATGGCCACGTACGGGATGCAGAACGCCACGTGGGCGAGGACGACGGTCCAGTAGCCGCGGGGCACGCCGAGGACGATGAACAGCGACAACAGGGCGGCGCCCAGGGCGATTTCGGGGGCTGCGATCGCGGCGAACATCAGCAGGTCCACCGAGCCGCGGCCGCGGAAGCGGTGGCGGCCGAGAGCCAGGCCGATCGGGGTGCCCAGCAAGGTGGCGACCACCGTGACGACCAGCGCGACGGTGAGGCTGTTGACCAGCGCCGAGGTCAGGTTGGGGATGGCGAACAGGTGGCGGTACCAGGTGAGGGTGAAGCCCTGCCAGGTGAAGTTCACCTTGCTGTGGGTGTCGTTGAAGCCGAACAGGACCATGACGGCGATCGGCAGCAGCAGCCAGGCCAGCACCAGCCAGGTGTACACGGTGAGCGTGGGCCGGCGGCGCGGGCGGCGGCCGGTGCGCGGCCGGGGCGCCGCGGCCGTGTCCACGGCGGGGGCGACGGTGTCCGTGGTCATCGCGCGGCCACCTCCAGCACGTCCTCGGTGCCCAGGGCGCGGGCGTAGGCGAACACGGCCAGCAGCAGGGCGCCCATGAGCACGAAGGACAGGGCGGCGGCGGCCGGGTAGTCGAGGTTGGTGAAGTACTCGGTCTGGATGATGTTCCCGATCATGGTGGTCGAGGGGCCGCCCAGGATGCCGGCGTTGACGTAGTCGGCGGAGGCGGGCACGAAGGTCAGCAGCACGCCCGCGAAGACCCCGGGCAGGGACAGCGGCAGCACCACCCGCCAGAAGGTCTGCGCCCGGGAGGCGTAGAGGTCGGTGGAGGCCTCGATCACCTTGGCGTCCACCCGCTCCAGGGCCACGTACACGGGCAGCACCATGAACGGCAGGAAGTTGTAGGTCAGTCCGCCGATCACCGCGTACGGGGTGGCCAGGACGTGGAAGCCGGCCGGCAGCAGCCCCAGGTGCTTGAGGGGGCCGAGCAGGACGCCGTTGTCGGCGAGCACCACGTTCCAGGACTGGGTGCGGATGACGAAGGAGACGAAGAAGGGCAGCAGGAGCAGGAAGAGGAACACCGACTTGTGCCGGCCGGCCCGGAAGGCGATCCAGTAGGCCACCGGGTAGCCGACCAGGGCGCAGGCGGCGGTGGCCGCGGCGCCGTAGAGCAGGGAGCGGACCAGTTGCACGTGGTACGTCTCCACCACGGCCGCGTAGGTGTGGAAGTGGAAGGTCTGGTGGAAGCCGTCGATGAAGTCGCCGGTCTGCAGGGACAGCGACACCATGACGATCACGGGGGTCACGAAGAAGGCGGCCAGCCACAGCCAGCCGGGCAGCACCATCAGATACGGGGCCAGTGCCGCGCCGGACCGGCGCCGTCGGTGGCGGGTCAGGACTGGTAGATAGGTTCGAACAGCGCGTTCCACTGCTTCTCCTCCGCTTCGTCGAGCACCCGCAGGTGGCGCAGCTTGGATTGGTCGGCCCTGGTCGGGAAGACCAGGGGGCTGGTGCTCAGGGAGTCGAGCAGGGGCCGGCGCGTGCCGGTGGCGGCGGCCGCGTCGCGCGCGATGACCGCTCGGGCGCCGGGGACGGGGCAGACGAACTGCACCGTCTCGCTGATCCTCGCGGCGACCTCGGGCCGGTAGACGTAGTCCATGTAGGTCAGGGCGTCCACGGGGTGCGCGGCCGTCGAGGGGATGCAGAGGTTGTCGGTCCACAGCAGTCCGCCCTCGTCGGGGATGACGAACTCCAGCCGCGAGCCGCTCTGGTTGGCCTGGAAGATGTCCCCGGAGTACACCAGCGAGGCGTACAGGTCGCCACGCTGGAGGGAGGACTGGTAGGTGGTGGTGCTGTAGGAGCGCACCAGGCCGGCGTCGCGCTGCCTGCGCAGCCAGGCGGCGGCTCTGAGCCAGTCGGCGTGGGTGGACTTCTCCGGGTCGACGCCGATGGCGAGCAGGGCGATGTTGCCCATCTGCACCGCGTCGTTCCACATGCCGACCTTGCCGCTGAGCTTGGGGTCGAGCAGGTCCTGCCAGCTGGTGATCCTCCGGCCCACCTTGGCCGGGTCGTAGCCGATGCCGGTCATGCCGGACTGCCAGGGCACGGTGTAGACGTTGCCGCGGTCGAAGGAGGAGTTCTTGAACGCGGCCCCGCCGTAGCGGGCGAAGTTCGGCAGGCGGCCGTGGTCGAGCGGGGCGAGGTAGCCGAGTTCGATGTACTTGGTCAGGTAGCTGTCGCCGCCGACCACCATCAGGTCGTAGCCGATGCCCTGTCCGGAGGCGAACTCCGGCTGGAGCTTGCCGAACCAGGAGGCGCTGTCGTCGATCACCTCGTCGTAGGCGACCTTGATGCCGGTCGCGCGGGTGAATGCCGTCAGAGTGGGGTGCCGGCTCTGGTCGCCGGGGTCGGTGTCGATGTACTGGGTGTAGTTGGCGAAGCTGAGGCGGTCCTTCTTCTTCCGTCCGCTCCAGAAGTCGCCGACGGCGGTGGCGATCTCGGCGGCCGTACGGGGCACGGGCTTGCCG
>NZ_JBSGDB010000721.1:0-3206 GCF_053602155.1 Streptomyces sp. NPDC004561 | reverse complement strand
GGGCAGCACGCGCTTGGTGTCGGGGTGGTCGGCCTTGAGCGATCCGGGGACGCGGCTCCCGCAACCGGCCGGTCCCGGCGCTGTGGGGGCGTGGGGAGGGGCGTGCGGACCAGGGCACAGGGGGCGCGAAGTACTTAGGGTGTTAGTGCGAATGTGGTTGTTCGTCCCCATAGGCGAGTGTTTCGGTGACGAGAGAGCAGGCGCCCGAGTTGCCGGGCGCACTCGGAGCAGGGCAGGACGCGGATCTGCCGTACCAGCAGTCCGCCCTGGATGCTGCCCGGGCCGTGGCCCAGGGCGCCGCCCTGCTGGCCGCCGCGCTGGGGGCGACGGGTCTCTGTGGCTGGCTCTTCGGCATCGACGCCCTGATGCGCGTGCCCGGCGCCGACGAGGCGATGAACGCGAACAGCGCCCTGGCTCTGCTGGCACTGGGTGTCTCCTTGTTCCTGGTGGCGCGCCGCCGTGTCACCCCGTGGACGATCGCCGCGGTGCGCGCGGCCGCGGCGGTGGCCGTGGTGATCGGTGGACTCACCGTCGTGGAGTACGTGACCGGGACGGCTCTGGGCATCGACGAACTGCTCTTCGACGACGACACCGCGCGTGTGGCGGCACAGGTGCCCGGACGGATGGCGCCGAACACCGCCGTGGCATTGGTCGTCGGGGGCCTGGCCGCCCTGTGCGCGAGCGCGCCCCGGCTGTCCGCCTGGGTGAGTCAGCTCCTGGGCCTGACCGTCCTCACGCTGGGGATGCTGCGGCTGTACGGGTTCGCGTACGCCGTGCCCGAGCTGGAGCGGTTCGGCCCGTACAAGGGGATGGCCGTGTACACGGCGGTGGCCCTGGTGCTGCTGGGGATCGCGGCCTTCCTCGTCCGGCCGGACCGGGGTGCCGCCGGGCTGCTGATGAACACGGGCACCACGGGCGCGCTGGGGCGCCGGCTGTGCGCCACCGTCCTGGTGGTGCCGCCGCTGCTGGGCCGGCTCGTCCTGGTCGGTGAGGACGCGGGACTGTTCGGAACGCGGCTGGGCGCGGCGCTGCTGGTGTGCGGTCACGCGGTCGTGTTCGCCGCGGTCATCTTCTCCTCGCTGGCGGTGGGCCGGCGGGTGGAGCTGGCGCACGCCCGAGCCGCGTGGCAGGTACGGCAGGGCCGGCTGCTGCAGGCGTTCATGGACCACACGCCCGCCGTGGTGTTCATCAAGGACCTGGACGGGCGCTTCCTGGCGGTCAACACGACATTCGAGGAGAGCCTCGGGCTGTCCCGCGAACGGGTGCTGGGCCGCCGGGACCGGGATGTCATGCCGGCCGGTCTCGCGCACCAGGCGCGGGCCGCCGACCTCGCCATGCTGGCCGAGGACGCCCCCGTGCAGCGGGAGGAGCCGATCGACCTGCCGGAAGGCCGACGTGACGTCCTCACCACCCTGTTCCCGCTCAGGACCCCGTCGGGCACGCCCTACGCCGTGTGCGGTGTGGTCACCGACATCACCGAACGCGTCGCGGCCCAGCGCGAGGTCCGGCGGGCCAACAGGCGCTTCCTCGCGCTGCTGGAATCGGCCCCCGACGCCCTGCTGATCACGGACGGCCGAGGAACCATCGTCATGGCCAACGCGCAGGTGCAGAAGATGTTCGGCCATGCGCCGGCCGACCTCCTGGGCTCCACGGTCGCCGAACTGGTGCCCGTCCCGCGGCGCCGCAGGCACAGCGCGCTCCTCCATGCCTATCTGCGGCAGGCGGACCCGAAGCCCGTCGTCCTGGACCGGGGCCTGTACGGGCTGCGCAGCGACGGTGGCGAGTTCCCCGTCGAGGTGAGCCTCAGCAGCCTGCGGACCGAGGAGGAACGGCGGGTGTTCCTGACCGTACGGGACATCACCGAACGCAGACAGGCCGAGGCCGAACGCGCCGAGCGCTACGAGGAGCACCGGCGCATCGCCTACACCCTGCAGCACAGCCTCATGGGCGAGCCGACCCGCCTTCCCCACCTGCCCTGCGCCCACCGGTACCTGGCGTCCGTCCAGGACCCGGGGGTGGGCGGCGACTGGTTCGACATCGTGCCCCTGGACCGGGACCGCACCGGCATCGTCGTCGGCGACGTGATGGGCCGCGGCCTGGAGGCGGCGGCCGTCATGGGCCAGATGCGCGCGGCCTCCCACGCGCTGGCCCGCACCGGTGTACCGCCGAGCCGGCTCATGGCCGGGCTGGACGCGTTCGTCGGCGATCTGGCGGACCAGCTCGTCACCTGCGTCTACCTGGTGGTGGACCAGGGCGCCGGGGAGGTCACCCTGTGCTCGGCGGGGCATCTTCCGGTCATCGTCCTGCCCCCCGAGGGGCCGGCCCGCCGGCTCCGGGCACCGGTCGGTGTACCGCTGGGTGTCAACGACGCGTGCAGCCCAGGGGTGCCGTTCCGGCAGACGACCCAGCCGCTGCCGCCGAGCAGCGCGCTGGCGCTGTACACCGACGGGCTGGTCGAGCGGCCCGGCACCGACATCGAGGCCCAGATCGATGTCCTCGCCCACACGTTCGAGATCGCGCTGAAGGGCGCTCCCGCGGATCCCGTAAGGCTGGAACAGGCCGCGGACCGTCTGGTCGAGACGCTCATCCCGGACACGGCGGCCCATGACGACGACGTGACGCTGCTCCTGGTCGGGCTGCCCGAGCCGGGCGGAGAAGGCGCCCGCGGCTGACCGCCGTGGCGCGAGCGGGCGCTCCTCGGGCCGACGTGGGGCGGAATCTGTAAATTTGTTCAGTAGGTCCCGCGGGTGTCAGGCGTGCGACCCGCCACGCCCGTGCTGACGAACCTCGCAGGCGAGGCATTATGTCCGAGTTGAGTGCGCCGATCGTGGCCACGTTCCTCGTGTACGTGGCCGTCATGATCGGAACAGGTATCTGGGCCTACGGCCGCACTCACACCTTCGCCGACTTCGCCCTGGGCGGCCGCAGGCTCCCCGCGCTCGTCGCCGCCCTGTCCGCAGGGGCCAGCGACATGTCCGGCTGGCTGTTCCTGGCCTTTCCCGGAGCGGTGTACGCGGCCGGTGTCGGAGCCAGCTGGATCGCCGTCGGTCTGGTGATCGGCACGTACCTCAACTGGCTGTTCGTCGCGCCGAGGCTGCGCACCTACACCGAGCGCGCCGGGAACGCCGTCAGCCTGTCGGCCTACCTGGAGGAGCGGTTCGAGGACCGCACCCGGTCGCTCCGGATGGTCTCGGCGGCGGTCACGC
>NZ_JBSGDB010000720.1:0-3217 GCF_053602155.1 Streptomyces sp. NPDC004561 | reverse complement strand
AACTTCCTGAGCGGGCCCCCGCCGCTCGGCCCCGGGGCGCCGCCCCTCGACCGGCTGCGGGCGTTCGGCATCGCGGTGCTGTACCGCTCGGCCGAGCAACTGGACCTGCAACTGGCCGCCCAGGGGGAGGCGACGCGCCGCTTCTCCCACCCGGCGCTCCAGGCCCTGCGCACCCACGTCACCATGCTGCTGCGGCAGATCGTCCCGGACGCCGACTGCGAACTGCTCTCCCAGACCCTGCTGGCCTCCCTGGACCCCGCGCTGATCCACCACCTGACCCGACAACGCGAAATGCCCCTGGAACGGCTGGAGGCAGCCTGGACCGACCTGGTCGCCAGGGTGACCCGCACGGAGCGGCCAGGGTGACGCTCGCCGGGCTGTCGGGGTGGCATGCGCCGGCCGGGTGACCCGCACCGGCGCGAACAAGTTCGTCACGAACACGATCGGCGACAGGTGTGCGTCGCGCCCGTTTTCGTCGAACGGTGAACCACGTTCCCCCGCCTGCTCCGGGCCCCCGCGCCTCTGCCAAGATGCGGTCTGTCATGGTGCAGATACCGAACACGCCCACGAGTGCCGATGTGGCCCGCCTGGCCGGCGTCTCGCGCGCGACCGTGTCCTACGTCCTCAACAACACCAGCGCCGTACGGATCAGCGAACCCACGCGTCGCCGTGTCCGCGAGGCCGCGCGGGAACTGGGGTACGTGCCCCACGCGGCCGCCCGCACCCTGCGCGCCGGACACAGCCGCATGGTCCTCATGCCCGCCCCGGCGATCCCCGTCGGTCCCCTCTACAGCAAGTTCCTCAACGAACTCCAGTGGGCGCTCGGCCGGCTCGACTACACCGTCGTCCAGTACGGCACCGTCGGCCTCCAGGGCGACGAAGCCGCCCGCGCCTGGGCCGAGTTACGGCCGGTCGCCGTGCTGGTGCCCGGCGCGGAACTCGGCCCGCGCGGCGTGGCCGTCCTCAAACGCTCCGGCGCCCGAGCGGTCGTCACCCTCGGCCCCCAACGCGTCGACGGCGCGCACGCCCTGCTCATGGACCACGACACCGTCGGCCACTGCGCGGCCGCCCATCTGTACGAACGGGGCAGGCGCCGCATCGGTGTCGTCATACCCAAGGAGCCCGGCCTGGAGGTCTACTCGCGGCCCCGGCTCGCCGGCGTCCGCCGGGCCCTGCACGGCACCGACGCGTCCGTGACCGAGGTGCCGCTCGCCCACACCGAGCAGGCCGCCGCCGAACTGGCCGCCTGCTGGCCCGAGTTGGGTCTGGACGCGGTGTTCGCCTACAACGACGAGTACGCGATGCTGCTGATGCGCGCACTGCAGGACGAGGGGGTGCGCATCCCCGAGGACGTGGCCCTGATCGGCGCCGACGACCTGATGCTCGGGCGGCTGCTGCGGCCCCGGCTCAGCACGGTCCACATCGAACTGCCCGCGGGCCGCGACCTCGCCGAACTGGTCGACCGCGCGGTCCGCGACCCCGGCGGCGAGCCGGAGGTGCACAAGGTGCTGGGCGCCTCGGTGGTCTGCCGCGAGTCCACCTGACACCGGCCCGCCGCCATGCCCCGGACGGGGACTACTCGGCGTTGCCCTCCTGGGCGGCGATGCTCTTGCGGACCTCGTCCATGTCCAGCTTCCGGGCCTGCCCGATGACGTCGGTCAGCGCGGCCTCGGGCAGCGCACCCGGCTGTGCGAAGACGGCGACCCGGTCGCGGACGATCATCAGCGTCGGGATCGACTGGATGCCGAACGCCTGGGCCAGCTCCGGCTGGGCCTCGGTGTCCACCTTGCCGAACACCAGGTCCGGATTCTCCTCGGCCGCCTTCTCGTACACCGGTGCGAACTGCCGGCACGGTCCGCACCAGGACGCCCAGAAGTCGATGAGAACGAAGTCGTTCTCGATGACCGTCTGGTCGAAGTTGTCCTTGGTCAGCTCCACGGTGCTGCTCATGGCGTGATTCCCTACTTCCGGGTGTGGGGGTGTGCCGACGGCGGAAACACGACCGCCGGGCAGCCTATTCCACACGCGCACGCCTGTGTCCCGCGCGCGTACCCATGTGGCCGCCGCGCACACCACCCACCAGACTGACCCCATGACGGAAACGGAATCCATCGCGTACGACGTCGTGGTGCTCGGAGCCGGGCCCGTGGGGGAGAACGTCGCCGACCGCACCCGCGCGGCCGGCCTCACCACCGCGGTCGTGGAGAGCGAACTGGTCGGCGGCGAGTGCTCCTACTGGGCGTGCATGCCCAGCAAGGCCCTGCTCCGGCCGGTCATCGCCCAGGCGGACGCCCGCCGGCTGCCCGGCCTCGCCCAGGCGGCCCAGGGCCCCCTCGACACCCCGGCGGTCCTCGCCCGCCGCGACGACTTCACCTCCCACTGGCGGGACGACGGCCAGGTCGGCTGGCTGGACGGCATCGGCGCCGACCTGTTCCGCGGCCAGGGCCGCCTTTCGGGCCCCCGCACGGTCACCGTCACCGGCCCCGACGGCACGGTCACGACCCTCACCGCCCGGCACGCCGTCGCCGTCTGCACCGGCACCCGTGCCCAACTCCCCGATCTGCCCGGCCTCGCCGAGGTGAAGCCGTGGACGAGCCGCGAGGCCACCAGCGCCGAGGCCGCCCCCGGCCGGCTGATCGTCGTCGGCGGTGGTGTCGTCGCCACCGAGATGGCCACGGCCTGGCAGGCCCTCGGCTCGCAGGTCACCCTGCTGGTGCGCGGCAAGGGCCTGCTGAACCGCATGGAGCCGTTCGCCGGGGAACTGGTCGCCGAGTCGCTCGCCGAGGCCGGGGCCGACGTCCGCACCGGCACCTCAGTGGAGTCCGTCGCCCGTGAGAACGGCACCGTCGTGGCCGTCACCAACACCGGTGAACGGATCGAGGCCGACGAGATCCTCTTCGCCACCGGCCGCGTCCCCCACACCGACGACATCGGGCTCGACACCGTCGGCCTGGAACCCGGCACGTGGCTGGACGTCGACGACAGCCTCCGCGTCACCGGCACCGACTGGCTGTACGCCGTCGGCGACGTCAACCACCGCGCCCTCCTCACCCACCAGGGCAAGTACCAGGCCCGCGTCGCGGGTGCCGCCATCGCCGCCCGCGCGGCCGGCGACGCGCTCGGCGACGAGCCCTGGGGCGCGCACGCGGCGACCGCCGACCACGAGGCCGTGCCCCAGGTCGTCTTCACCGACCCGGAGGCAGCCGCAGTGGGCCTC
>NZ_JBSGDB010000719.1:0-3250 GCF_053602155.1 Streptomyces sp. NPDC004561 | reverse complement strand
GACGGCGCGGGCGAGCGCCACGCAGACCAGCAGCGCGAGGACGACGGCGACGACCGCGACGGCGTATCCCGCGGCGCCGTGCGCGGGCACCAGCGCGCAGCCCGCCAGCAGCAGCACGGTGAACAGCGGGCCGATGCCGACGAGGGAGGCGGCGAGCAGGGCCCGCACCAGCGGACCGGGCCGCAGCGGCAGCAGCACCAGCCGGGTCGGGTCCAGCGTCTCGTCGCCGGTGGGGAAGAACAGGGGCAGCACCGCCCAGCCGAGGGCGAGCACGGCCGTCCCGATCACGGCCACCACGTCCGCGTGCGCCCGCCCGCGCAGCAGGACCAGGCCCAGCAGCTGTGCCAGTGCGAACAGGAGGGAGAGGACGGCGGAGACGACGAACGCGGCCCGCCGGCCGCCCGACTGCCGCAGGCCGCCCCGCAGCAGGGACAGTTTCAGCCGTACGAGGGTGGATGCGAGGCCGGTCATCGCGTCGCCCCGCCGCCCAGCCAGTCCAGGTCCGAGCCGGCGTCCCGGCCGCTCGCCCCGACCAGTTCCAGGAACGCCCCCTGCAGCGTGGGGTGCGCCCCGCGCACCTCGGCGAGCGGGCCGGTGGCGCGGATGCGTCCCGCCGCCAGGACCGCGACCCAGTCGCACAGCGACTCGACCAGCTCCATGACGTGCGAGGAGAAGACGACGGTGGCGCCGGAGGCCGTGTACCGCTCCAGGACGCCCCGGATGGTCTGCGCGGACACCGGGTCGACGCCCTCGAACGGTTCGTCCAGGAAGAGCACTTCGGGGTTGTGCAGGAGGGCCGCCGCGAGTCCGATTTTTTTGCGCATGCCGGTCGAGTAGTCGACGACGAGCTTGTGCTGGGCCCCAGCCAGGTCGAGCACGTCCAGCAGTTGGGTGGCCCGCTTGTCGACCTCGGCGCCCGGCAGCCCGCGCAGCCGCCCGGAGTACCCGAGCAGTTCCCGCCCCGACAGCCGCTCGAAGAGCCGCAGCCCTTCGGGGAGGACCCCGATGCGCGCCTTGACGGCCACGGGGTCCCGCCACACGTCGTGCCCGACGACCTCCACGGTGCCGTCATCGGGCCGCAGCAGCCCCGTCACCATGGACAGGGTGGTCGTCTTCCCGGCGCCGTTGGGCCCGACGAGCCCGATGAACTTCCCCGCGGGCAGGTCGAGATCGATCCCGCCGACAGCAACCTGCTGCCCGAACCGCTTCCAGAGCCCCCGCACCCGCACTGCAGCTTCGGTCATGCATGAACAGTACGGCCCGGGGGGTTACCGGCGGTCCCGCCCGCAGGCATAGGCGAGCGGTGAGAGCAACTCCTCGGCGTCCGGCAGCCATCGGTTCGCCGGGGTCGGCCGACAGGCCCACTGCACGGCGCCGCGGGAGCCGAACCGGGTGGGCGGCGCGGCCACGTAGGAGCCCTCGCCGAGGGCCACCAGGTCCAGGGACGACACCGACCAGCCCAGTTTCCGCACCAGTTCCGGCATCTTCACCGAGGCTCCCGGGAGCACGAAGAAGTGCATCCGCCGGTCCGGGGCCAGCGCGACCGGCCCGAGGGTCAGCTCCATCCGCTCCATCCGGGCGAGCGCCAGGAACCCCGCGCTCTCCGGGACGGACAGCGCGTCGAACGTGCGCCCCGTCGGCAGCAGGATCGACGCCGTCGGCTGCCTGAGCCACATCCGGTGGACGACGGTCGCGCTGCCGGTCGCCTGGGCCGCCCAGTCGGGGCGCGCGGGGTGCGCACCCGGCGCAGGGCAGGAAACGTCGCCGCACGAGCAGCGCTGCACCCCGTCGACGGCTTCCAGCCAGGTGCCCGGGAACACGTCCCAGTGCCGCTCCCCGGCGTAGCGTACGGCCGTTTCCAGCAGCGATTCCCCGCGCTGCTGCGGGATGTGAGCGGCTTCGGGGCCCGCGATCGTCTCTTCCACGTTCCACTCAACTCCCGTACCCACCTCGGGTTACGGCTCGGGCGCGTGCGCGGGAGGAGCATCGATTCCGCAGTCGGGGCGCACGGGTGCACGGTTGGGGGCGCGCGGGAGGAAGCGGGGCGTGTGCGGGGTAGTCAGGGAGGGGGTGGCATCTGCCTTTACCCCGGCAAACCGCACATGTCACGCATTGACGGTATGTCAGCTGGGCAGTGATCGACCCGAAACGGTCACGCTCCAGGGGTTCGCAGGGGGTAGCACATGGCCGCAAGGCCTCTCGTGGCGAGGCAGCCGAACGAACGGCTGCAGGCACTCATCCAGGAAGCGGGGTGCTCGAACGCCGGGCTGGCCCGGCGGGTCAACATGTGCGGCGCCGAGCACGGCCTCGACCTGCGCTACGACAAGACGTCCGTGGCCCGCTGGCTGCGCGGCCAGCAGCCACGGGGCCGGGCGCCGGCGATCATCGCCGAGGCGCTCGGGCGCAAGCTCGGCCGTACGGTCACGATCGACGAGATCGGCATGGCCAACGGCAAGAACCTCGCCTCGGGGGTCGGTCTCCAGTTCTCGCCGACGGTACTGGGGGCCATCGAGCAGGTCTGCGAGCTGTGGCGCAGCGACGTGGGGCGCCGGGACTTCCTGTCCGGCTCCTCCGTCGCCGCCTCCGCGCTGGTCGAGCCCAGCCGCGACTGGCTGATCTCGGCGCCGGACGCCCAGGTGGCCCGGCAGGCGGGCCCCCGCGTGGGCCTGTCCGACGTGGCGGCCGTGCGGTCGATGACCCAGGCGCTGACCGATCTCGACCACCAGTACGGGAGCGGGCATGTGCGCCCGGTCGTGGTGCACTACCTGAACAGCGTGGTCTCGGGGCTGCTCGCGGGGTCCTACCGGGAGGCGGTCGGGCGGGAACTCTTCGCCGCGGTCGCCCGGTTGACCGAGCTGGCCGGGTACATGGCGGTGGACACCGGGCAACCGGGCCTCGCCCAGCGGTACTACATCCAGTCGCTGCGTCTCGCGCAGGCCGCCGGGGACCGCGGCTACGGCGGCTATGTGCTCGCCGCGTCCATGAGCCATCTCGCCGCCCAGCTCGGAAACCCGCGCGAGATCGCCCAGTTGGCGCGGGCCGCTCAGGAGGGGGCGCGCGGGCACGCGACCCCGCGGGTGGAGGCGATGTTCCACGCGGCCGAGGCGCGCGGGCACGCCCTGCTCGGCGACGCGCGCGCGGCGCAGGCGGCGACCGGGCGAACTCTCAGGAGCCGAGATCCCAGGGTCCGGGAGACGAGGGGCGGTCGCCCGGCGGCCGCGCCGACGCCAGGCGTGCGTCCCAGAGAGCC
>NZ_JBSGDB010000718.1:0-3254 GCF_053602155.1 Streptomyces sp. NPDC004561 | reverse complement strand
GGGCGAACGCCAGTAATTGGAAGAAAGGGCCACCCTTGACAAAGTGCCGAGGACACATGCCACTCCACCCGGTGCATGCCGCGCTCCTGGAAGGCCCACGCGAGCAGCACCCGCATGCCCCGGTCGACCAGCCCGCGCCCGGCCGCCGCCGGCTCCAGCCAGCAGCCGGCCTCGCACACTCCGCTCGGGGTGTCCCAGACGCGGAACAGCAGCCCGCCGACGAGCTTGCCGTCCAGCCAGATGCCGTGCAGGCCGCCGGCGTCCGCGGCGCGCTTGTCGGCGTACGACTTCAGCCAGGCGTGCGCGCCGTCCAGGTCGGACACCACGTCCGGCAGCCCGATGTGCCGGCCGATGAACTCGCGCCCACGGTCGATGTTGGCGAGGACCTCCGCGGCGTGCCAGACCTCCAGGGGCCGCAGCTCGGCGCCGTCGTCACCCAGGGATATCGCGTACATCGCGCTGCTCTTCCTTCCGCAGTTCGTCCACCGGAACGCGGTCGAGCCTCTCATGGGCGGCCCGGCACTCGGGCGGCTCGATGCTGATGCGCGGCAGCCGGCGCTCCAGCCAGGCGGGCAGCCACCAGTTGGCGGCGCCGAGGAGGTGCATCAGGGCGGGCACGAGCAGGGTGCGCAGGACGAACGCGTCGAGGGCGACGGCGGCGGCCAGGGCGATGCCGAACATGGCGATCACGCGGTCACCGCTGAGCACGAAGGCGAGGAAGACCGAGATCATGATGACCGCGGCGGAGTTGATGACCCGGCTGGTCTCGGCGAGGCCCACGCGGACGGCGCGCCTGTTGTCGCCGGTCTCCAGCCACTCCTCGTACATCCGGCTGACCAGGAAGACCTGGTAGTCCATGGAGAGTCCGAAGAGCACCGAGACCATGATCACGGGCAGGAAGGGCTCGATGGGGCCCGCGCGGCCGAGGCCGAGCAGTTCGCTGCCCCAGCCCCACTGGAAGACGGTGACGACGACGCCGAACGCGGCGGCGACGGCGGCGATGTTCATCGCGGCGGCCTTCAGCGGGATGCCGAGCGACCGGAAGGCGACCAGGAGAAGCAGACAGCCCAGCCCGATGACCGTGCCGACGAACAGCGGCAGCTTGCCGACGATCACACCGGCGAAGTCGTCGTAGGCGGCGGTCACTCCGCCGACGTGGATGTCGAGGGAGGTGCCGGTCTCCGCGCGCGGCAGCACCTCGCCCCGCAGCCGGTCCACGAGGTCGCTGGTGGCCTGGGACTGGGGTGCGGAATCGGGGACGACGGTGAGGTAGGCGATGCCGCCGCCGGTGCCGTAGGTGGCCGGGGTCACGGAGGCGACGCCCGGGGTGGCGCGCAGGGTGGTGTCGAGGTTGTCGAGGGCGAGTCTGTCGCCGCCGCCGTCCACCCGCGTCACCAGGGTCAGCGGCCCGTTCACGCCGTGGCCGAAGCCGTCGGCGAGCAGGTCGTAGGCCTTGCGGGTGGTGGAGGTGCTGGGGTCGTTGCCCTGGTCGGAGGTGCCGAGGTGGAGGGAGAGCGTCGGCAGGGCGAGCAGGGCGATGACGCCGATGGCGAGCGAGCCGAGCAGCTTGGGACGCCGTTCGACCAGGGCGGACCAGCGGGCGGCGAGGCCGGTGGGCACCTCGGGCCGCGGCCCCTGTTCGGCGAGCAGGCGCCGCTCGCGGCCACTGAGGGCGCGCGGGCCGATGAAGGACAGCAGGGCGGGCAGCAGGGTGACGGAGGCCGCGACGGTGAGGACGACCGTCAGACAGGCTGCCACGGCGACCCCGTTCAGGAAGCTCAGCCGCAGGATCAGCATCCCGAGCAGGGCGATGCACACCGTCGCACCCGCGAAGACGACCGCGCGTCCGGTGGTGGACACGGCGCTCACGGCGGCCTCGGTGACACTCAGGCCGCGTTTGAGACCGCGCCGGTGCCGGGTCACGATGAACAGCGCGTAGTCGATGCCGACGCCGAGGCCGATCAGCATGCCGAGCATGGGCGCGAAGTCGGCGACCGTCATGGCGTGGCCGAGCAGCCCGATGCCCGCGTAGGCGGTGCCGACGCCGACCAGGGCGGTGCCGATCGGCAGCAGCGAGGCGGCGAGCGAGCCGAAGGCCAGGAACAGTACGACGGCCGCGACGAGCACGCCGACGATCTCGGCGATGTGCCCCTGCGGGGACTCGGTGAGCCCGATCGCGCTGCCGCCCAGTTCGACCTCGAGCCCGTCGGCCTGGGCCGCCTTGGCGGTGTGCACCACGGCCTCGGCCTCGGGCTTGCCGATGTGCTCGGCCTGCTGGGTGAAGGTGACGGCGGCGTACGCCGTACGGCCGTCGGCGCTGATCTGGCCGGCGCCCTGGTTGCCGTACGGGCCGGACACCGAGGCCACGCCGGGCAGGGAGGCGATCCGGTCGAGGGTGCGGGTCATGGTCTGTTCGACGTCGGCCGCGCGGACGGTGCCCTTCGTGGTGTGCCAGACGACGGTGTCGCTGTCCCCGCTCAGGGCCGGGAAGCCCGCCTGGAGCAGCTGGCTGGCGCGGCCGGCCTCGGTGCCGGGGACGTCGTAGCTGTTCGAGTACGACGACCCGGCGACGGCGGCGGCCGCGGTGGCCCCGCCGAAGGCACAGAGCCACAGCAGAACGGCGATCAGTCGATGCCGGACACACCAACGCGCAAGGGCTGCCACGGACGTGCTCCCAGGGGTGATTTGTGGATCTTTGGCCGGGAACGATCGTCCATAAACCGAACAGCCCGCAAAGAACGCATGAGCAATCGAAAGCCACTGTCGCAGGCGAAAGTGATCGTTTGCGGTGTTCGTGGCCTTATTCACAGGACTGGGAGGGACATCACAGGACCGTCCTGTGAACTCTGTCGTCCCAGCGGCCACTTCGGTCACATCAGTCGGTCTGGTCTCCGAGTGCCATGACCATCACCCCGAGGACCAGCAGCCAGAGCGCCCAGCGGGTGCGGCCCCGGAAGCCCAGGACCGCGGCTCCCGCGCAGACGACGGCACCGAGGGCGTAGGCGGCGGGCACGCGGGCCGGCGCGGACCCGGCGAGCCGCAGCAGCGCGGCGCCCAGTCCGGCGAGGGTCAGCAGGGCTCCCGTGCCGGCGGCGGTCCAGCGGGCCCGCCGGGCGTCCCCGACGTACTCCACGTCATCGGCCTCGGGTATCGCGGGGTCGGTGCCGGAATCGGTACGTCCACTCATGCCGGGCGAGCGTAGCGCCTCCGTCCGGCGCCACGACGACGTGGGGGGATGTGCCGGACCCGGCACA
>NZ_JBSGDB010000717.1:0-3280 GCF_053602155.1 Streptomyces sp. NPDC004561 | reverse complement strand
ACCTCGACCAACGGGAGTTACCTCGGCTGAAGTCCTGGCGAACCCTGGGCAGTTGACCTCGACGGCTCCAAGATCCCCGACAGAGTCAAGCTTAGCCCAATACACGCCCTAGGCGAGGCGTGGTTGTCCTGCTCCACGTGCTGATGGGGGAGTGAGCGCTGGCTCTGGCCAGACTGCCGGGGTCCGGCCAGAGCCGTGCATGGCGGCGAGTCCGAGGAGCGCGGCCGGCCGGTGCCGGGGTCCGTGCGCCGGGCGGTGCGGTAGCTGGTGAGGGACGGGTGAGCCATCTTCACGGGTTCGTCGATGTCTCCTGGGCGGGCGCGCTTGCGCGCCCGCCTCTGCCCCGTGGGTTCAGCCGGAGTGTGGGGTGTTGTCGCCGAGGGGTTGGCCGAGGCGGTGGACGGTGGTCGTGGCGGCGGTGTTGGTTCGGTCGCCGTTGCTGTCGATGCCGAAGTGTCCGCTGGCTCCGGCTACGGCGTTGTTGCGCAGGGTGTAGAGCTCGTTTCGGACGGCGTAGCGGTTGGGAAGGCCGGCTGCGGTGTCTGTGCCGTTCGCGGCGGCGTTGTGCAGGGCTGTTGCGGCGGTGAGGACGGCGTCGTGGGCGACGAGGGGCCAGTAGCTGTCGGTGAGGCGGCTTGCGGGGAACTGCTGGCCGTGGTGGGGGGAGGTGAAGTCCTTGACGAAGGCGTCGTAGAGGCCGTGGTCGGTGTTGTCGGAGCTGTGGAGTTGCGCGGGGCTGGGGAAGGAGGCGTACAGGACGGTGATGGGTGCGTCGGCTTGGTGCAGGGCCGGTGTCTTGGGGTCGAGGGCTGCCGCGTCGGATCCGGTGATGACGGTGATGTGCTGGGTGTGGCAGGAGCGGTTGGTCAGTGCGTCGAGGAAGTCGGGCAGGTACTTGAGCCGGGCGGCGAAGTAGACGGTGTCGACCGTCTTGCCGGCGTTGCACAGGTTCTGGCTGATGGAGGGCAGGACGGATGCCGGTCCGCCGCGCGGGTCGAAGGAGAAGTCGGCGGCGTCGTCGAGATACCTCCTGAGCCCTGGGATGGTGCGGAAGTCGCGGGTGAGTGATTCGGTGTAGAGGTCCGTGGTGCCGCCGGGAGTCTTGTCACCCCGCCCGGTGGCTGCCGTACGACACCGGTCGGTCCGGCAGCGGGCCGAAGGGGCTGAACCTCAGCTCCTCCTCGCCGCTGCGGTCACCCGGCAGCGTGCGGAAGGTCCTGACCCACTCCGCGTAGAGCGTGTCGTAGATCGGCGTGGCCGAGGTCCCACCGGACCCTTCCTGCCCCGTCCGGGCGGACGGAATGGAGGAGAACGATGACCGGTGGGACGGAGTGTCGTATGCGTGCACGTATGTCCAAACGACCGCGTCTCCAAAGAGATGCGGTTGCGCGGTGTGGCTTTGGGGCGCCGGAGCCGCGACGGTCAGGTGCCCGCGAGCGGCAGCGCCGCCGCGACCAGCTGCCCGTTCGCGGCCGCCTTGTCGAGGGAGTCCCGCAGCAGGTCCTCGCGCGGCTGACGCCCGATCGACCCCACCGGCGCCGCGAACATCAGCACCTGCTGGTGCTTGTTGGCGGCGGCCCGCCAGCTGTCCGTGACCTGCAGCGGCTGGTGCGCCTGCCACCAGGCCACCGGGCGGCCGTTGTTGGGGCCCGGCTGGAGGACCGCGTGCAGCTGGCCCACGGCCAGCAGGACCGACCAGCCGTGCAGCACCGGCGGCACGGAGACCAGCTGGGTCACCGGCATGAAGCCCTGCTCGATCAGCAGCGGCAGGAAGTCGTCGCCCATCCCGATGCTGCCCGGGCGCATGATGGGCGAGGTCGGCTCGATGACGAGCGCGGGGTGCAACTCGCCCTCGACCAGGACGAGTCCGCTGGTCACGCCGAGCACCGCCTGCTCGGGGACGGCCCCGTGCTGCTGGCCGCCGGCCGGGGCGCCGCCGGTGCCGCCGATGGAGCGGACGGCGCCCTGGAGCTGTTCCTCGGTGACCTGGACGACCTGCGAGGGCAGGCAGCTTGCGTGGGCGAAGGCGAGGACGGCGGTCTCCTCGCCGACGAACAGGACGGTGCTGGTGCGCTCCTGCTCGGAGTCGCCCGGGGTGCGACAGGACGTGCAGTCGTAACTGCCCGGGGCGTTCTCTCCGGCGAGCAGCCGGTCGGCTTCTTCGTCGCCGATCTCGGCGCGTACGGCGTCACTGACGTCGAGCATGCGCGGCACGGGTGGCTCCCTCGGGATGCGGTGCTGTCGGCCGGGTGGCTCCCGGCCGCTGAGTCCCGGGGTTCCGGGCTCATGAAGAAGACAACGGACGTCCTGTGGTGGGAGTCACGCCCGAGTGGGTACCGGTTCGAACCATCCACCGCACACGGTCACGTCAGGTGCGGAATCGGACACTCACCGTCAACTCTGTGATGAGTCAAGCAACTTGAATGGGTGAAGTGGGTCACAGATCGCTTCAGTGACTGGTCGAAAAATCGTGAAATCAGCGGATGTAGTGGGTGGCCGAAAATCGACGATACCCCGGGTAACGGCCAACTGGCCTCGAATGACAGTCAGTTGGTTGATACCGACCGCTGGTCCTCCATACATTCCTCCGCCGTGTGCAACTAGCACCGCTCGGGTACGTCCGCCGGCCGGCACCAGGCAAGCACGATCACGGAACCGGTCGTGGCGGACGGGGCGGGCGCGAGGAACCGCGGCCCTACGCGGCGAGACGCGCTCCGCCCGGGGGAGCCCGGGTTCGTGGAGAGGGAATTACATGTCCGAGTGTGCCGATACCACCCGCAGGACCGCCCGTGACGACAGCGCCCGCAAGGGCCGCACGACGGCTGTGCTCGCCGGAGCCGCCCTGCTGGCCCCGCTGGGGCTGCTGGCCGCGACCGGCAACGCCGCCGCGGCGGACAACGGAGTGTGGGACCGCATCGCCCAGTGCGAGAGCGGCGGCAACTGGCACATCAACACCGGCAACGGCTACTACGGCGGGCTCCAGTTCTCCGCCGGTACCTGGCGCGCCTACGGGGGCGGCGCCTACGCCCCGACGGCCGACCAGGCCTCCAGGGGCGCGCAGATAGCCGTCGCCTCCAGGGTCCAGCAGTCCCAGGGCTGGGGCGCCTGGCCGGTCTGCTCGGGCCGGGCCGGCGCCTTCGGGGCGGCCCCGTCGGCCGCGTCCAGCGGTACGAGCGCGGACAAGGGCAGCGTGACGACGAAGTCCGCCCCGGCGAAGGCCCCGGAACGCACGAGCGGCCACACCAACCGCAGCGCCACCCGCACCGGCGGTGACTACACC
>NZ_JBSGDB010000716.1:0-3296 GCF_053602155.1 Streptomyces sp. NPDC004561 | reverse complement strand
CCACAGGGTCCCGTGCCCACCGCGCACGCCCAGGAGGGCCCGGGCGGCCACCAGCCCCCGTACGCCACCCCTGAGGGCGCCTGGCCGCCCCCGCCCCACGGCGCGCCCGGCTACGGCGACGCGGGCAGCGGCGGCGCGGGCGGTGCCGGCTGGGGAGCGTCGTACCAGCAGCCCGCCCCCAAGCCGCGCAACGGACGCGGCGGGCTGGTCGCCGCGGTCCTGGTGGCCGCGCTGGTCGCGGGCGGCCTGGGCGGCGGCATCGGCTACACCCTGGCCAAGGACAACGACAACGGTGGCTCCACCACCGTCTCCGCCTCCGACAACAGCGCCTCGCAGGTCAAGCGCGCGCCCGGCACGATCGCCAACGTGGCCTCCCGGGCGCTGCCCAGCACGGTCACCATCGAGGCCGAGGGCAGCAACGGCGAGGGCGGCACGGGCACCGGGTTCGTCTTCGACACCCAGGGCCACATCGTCACCAACAACCACGTGGTGGCGGACGCGCTCAGCGGTGGCAAGCTGACCGCGACGTTCCCGAACGGCAGGAAGTACGACGCCGAGGTCGTCGGCCACGCCCAGGGCTACGACGTGGCGGTCGTCAAGCTCAAGAACCCCCCGTCCGACCTCAAGCCGCTGGCGCTCGGCGACTCCGACAGGGTGGCCGTCGGCGACGAGACCATCGCCATCGGCGCCCCCTTCGGCCTGTCCAACACGGTGACGACCGGCATCATCAGCGCCAAGAACCGCCCGGTGGCCTCCAGCGACGGCAGCTCCTCGAGCAAGGCGTCGTACATGAGCGCGCTGCAGACCGACGCGTCCATCAACCCGGGCAACTCCGGCGGCCCGCTGCTGGACGCCGCCGGCGCGGTCATCGGCATCAACTCGGCCATCCAGTCCACCAACAGCGGCAGCTTCGGCGGCGGCCAGTCCGGCTCGGTCGGCCTCGGCTTCGCCATCCCGATCAACCAGGCCAAGTACGTCGCCCAGCAGCTGATCAAGACCGGCAAGCCGGTGTACGCCAAGATCGGCGCGTCCGTCTCGCTGGAGGACTCCACCAACGGCGCGAAGATCACCGACCAGGGCGCGGGCGGCTCCTCCGCGGTCGAGTCCGGCGGCCCGGCCGACAAGGCGGGCCTCAAGCCCGGTGACGTGATCACCAAGCTCGACGACTCGGTGGTCGACAGCGGCCCCACGCTGATCGGCGAGATCTGGACCCACAAGCCCGGCGACAAGGTCACGATCACCTACACGCGGGGCGGTCAGGAGCACACGGCCGACCTGACCCTGGGCTCCCGCGTCGGCGACAGCTGACCCCGGCGGGCACGCGAGGTCCGCCCCACAACACCGGGCCCCCGCGGCCGGGCCCGGGCCGGTAATGTGTACCCGCGCTGCCGGTCCACGGCAGCGCGGGGAGGCGTGCCCGAGCGGCCGAAGGGAACGGTCTTGAAAACCGTCGTGGCAGCGATGTCACCGTGGGTTCAAATCCCACCGCCTCCGCGGAGTTCATGAGCCCCACGGCTCGAGAAGGGGTGTCTCGGTTCACGAGGCACCCCTTCTTCGTGCCCCCGCCCGGCCGCTGCAGCCCCCTGGTCCACGCGCGCGGGGACGGGACCGGATGAGCAGGGGCTCACCCCGGGCGGGCAAGTGCGTTCCGGCGGACCGGACTTACGGCTGGTGGCCCGTCATCCGGGCCGCCGAGGCGATCGTCGCTCGGGCCTCGTGTTCGGTGAGGCCGGTGTGGCGGGCCGCCTCGGTGAGGGGGGCGGTCAGGGCCGGGCCGAGGCCGTTCTCGTAGGCGCGGCAGGCGGCCCAGAACAGACGGGTGTTGCGCTGGCCCTCGTGGGCGGTCAGGACGAAGTGGACGAGGCCGCGGCCGTGGTCGCCGGGCGGCTGCGGGACGGGGTGGCCGGTGCGGGGCGGGGGCAGGAGCAGGCGCAGCAGGGCCGGCGGGCAGGTGGCGGGCGGCAGCTGCGCGGTGCCGGGCGCGGTGCCGTAGACCCCGTGGTCGGTGCGGGAGCCGGGGCCCACGAGGTAGCCGCCGGCGCCGCGGATGTCGATGCCGGGGGCGAGGCGGCCTGCCGAGTTCGGTACGGCGACGTCCGGCGGGCCGGTCAGCCACAGGTGGCGGCCGCCGCTCGGGGTGAGGACCACGACCGTCTCGGGGATCGTGAACAGATGGCGCAGGGCCAGCTCGCGCAGGGCGGCGGAGGAGTCCGTGCCGGACTTGGTGTCCAGGTCGACGCCGATCAGGTGGTACGGGGGCAGGCCGCAGGCGATGCCGTAGCCCGTGGCCCAGGGCGCGGCGGCGAACATCTCGCGGATGCGGACCGGGTCGGCCGAGGCGTCGTACACGCCGTGGCCGAAGCGGCCGCACTCGCCGTGGCAGGGCGGTCCGGCGGGCTCGGGGCGGTCGCGGTGGGGGGAGCGCAGGGCCGGGAGCTTCGTCCGGGACAGGGGGATGACGGCCAGACCGCGTTCGGCGGCTGACAGGGCGTGTGCGAGGGCCAGCGTCGTGGCCTGCCGGTCGGTGGTGGCCATGCCTCCATGTTCGTACGCACGTTCGAAAAAGGGAAGCGGGGCAGGGTGGCGACGCGCCGGGTCGGGGAGATTGGCCGGAAATGCACGGGAACGATTCGCCCTTTGTGTCGCTTGGGCGGCGAAGGTCCGCACTGCGCCGTGTCGGGGCTTGAGGTGGCCAAAGGCGGCGTTGGGGGTTTATCGACTTGTCATCACGCTTGCGTGCGAATCACGGCTTCCGGGGTGGTTCGCCGGTGATCCGGTGGGCAACTCTGGAGGCGCGACGTCGTCCACGACAGTCGAGGCGGCCGGCCAACCGCCCTGACACAAGCCGTAGTTCACATACGGGCCCTATGGTCTGAATCCTTGGTTCTGGAGGAACAGCATGGCAAGCATCCGTACCGCCCGCGTTCTCGCCGCCGTCGCCGCGCTCCCGCTGGCAGTCGCCCTCTTCGGCGGCACCGCGGCCGCGGCCAACGGCGCCATCTCGGGCGACGGATCGAACGCGGGCGTGGCGAGCATCGTCGGCAGCGGGGTCGGCCACGACAACAACGGGAACTCGTCCACCACACAGCAGAGCGCGGTCGGCTCCGGTGCCTCGACCCAGAGCAATACCGCCCAGGTGAGGGGTTCCGCGTTCACGGCCATCCAGCAGGGAAACGGGAACGTGGCCGTCCACTTCACCCGTCTGTGGTGAGCCTCGGCCGAGGTCCCTCGCGCTGAGGGCCCTCGGGGGGTGTGCTTCGGGGTCGTAACACGTCCGCGCGGCGGCGGGTCGGAAG
>NZ_JBSGDB010000715.1:0-3297 GCF_053602155.1 Streptomyces sp. NPDC004561 | reverse complement strand
TGCGCAACACTCGCTCGCGTTGCACCTCCAGCGCAGGAGTCAGTGCGTCGATGAGCTCGCGGAGCTGTTGGCGGGTCATGCCGGTCAGTTCAGGGCCGTCCAGTGGCAGTCGGCCAGGATGGCGCGGACGCCGCTGCCTGACCGGCAGCAACGGCTCGATCCGCCCCCACAGGTCATCCGGCACCACCCACGGAGGACCGTTCCCCTTCCCCATGACTCGTTCAACGAGCCAGCCAGGAAGGGGATATGGCTACGACCAGGCTCTCTATTAGGTGCTCTGACTCCCGCAGCTGACGGCCCGAAAATAGGGTGCAGTCGGCTGAGCTGGGGTGATAGGTAAGGGATGTGACAGAGAGTCTTGAGTATTCCGCCCTGCTGCAACTGATCGATGAGCGGTCGGCCGCGTTCCGGAGTGCGGTTGCCGCTGCGCCCAGCCTTGACGCGCCGGTGCCGTCCTGCCCCGAGTGGACGTTGTTCGATCTGGTGCAGCACCTGGGGACGGGCCAGCGCTGGTGGGCCGCGATCGTCGCCGCGGGCCCGGCCGAGGCTCCGCCGGCCAAGGATGCCGCGGAGGTGCCGCGCGAGCTCGAGGCGCTGCTGGCCTGGTACGCCGAGTCGAACGAGCTGCTGCTGAGTGCGCTGCGCGAGGCTGGCCCGGAGCGGGAGTGCTGGGCGTGGTGGGGCGCCGGCGTGTCGCCGGCGAATGCCCGGGGCGTTGCCCGGCGCCGGGTGCACGAGGTGCTGGTGCACACCTACGACGCCCAGCTCGCCGCAGGCGCCGTGCAGCCGATGCCGGCGGACGTCGCGATCGACGGCGTGGCCGAGTTTCTCGACACCTGCAACTCCACCCCGGCACCCTGGCCGCACGAGGCCGCCACCATCCACTACCACGCCACCGAGGGCCGCTCCTGGCTCCTCGCGCTGGACGGCACCGGCGCCTGGCCCGCACCCCTCACGGACGGCGCCTCGCCCGCCTCCGCTTCGGCCACGGGCACGGCCGAGCAGCTGCTCCTCTTCGTCTGGGGCCGCCTCACGCTGAGCGACCTGAAGATCGAGGGCGACCAGCAGGTGTTCGAGCAGCTGATCGCCTGGGAGCCCGAGGAGTAGTCAGTCAATACCGCCGGCGGACGGCCTCGATGACGTCCGCGTCGGTGAACATCGCGAACAGCTCCGCCTCCGCGCGACGGACGGCCAGTACGCCCTCGTACAGCTCGGGCCCGAGCGCCTCCCGCAGCACTGCCGACTCAGCCAGGAAGGGGATATGGCTACGACCAGGCTTTCTGTTAGGTGCTCTAAGTTGGCGGCGCAGGTCCCCGCCGACCAGTCTTGGAGCAGTGCATGTCCTCGTTGGATGAGTTGCGTGCCCTGCTGGGCGAACCCGTCGGCCGGCAATCGAACCCGGACGACTGGAACGAAGTCCAGCAATACGTAGGTTCCGCTTTGCCCAGCGACTTCAAGAGATTCCTCAATGCCTTCGGCAGCGGGTCCATCTCCGGTGAGCTCGTTGTCTTCCACCCGCATGGATCAAGCCCGTTGCTGGAGCGCATGCGCAAGACGCACCAGACGTTCACTGAGCGTCGAGACAGAGCCCTGAGCATTGGGGACTCCGAGCATGTCCCGTACCCCTTTCACCCCGAACCCGGTGGACTGATTTCGTGGGGGTACGACCACAGTGGTGACGAGCACTTCTTCCTGCCCTGCGACCCAGACCCGGACCGGTGGAAGGTCGTCACGATGGTCCATGAAGAGGGCTGCGAGACCTTCGACGGCCCGTTCTCGACCTTCGCGCTCGCGTTCGTGCGGCGGCTGCTCGACGTGGACCGCTACCACGGCATCGACCCGGAAGCCCTGGAGTACCTGGAGCCGGAGGACCTTGAAGAACTGGTCGCCGCCGGTCAGATCGGCCCCGTCCAGCCGAGCTTCGAGCCGTTCTGAACGGAGCGGCCCCGGACGACTCTCTGGCAAGAAATCCCTCTCCACCAGAGGCTTCGTGTGCTTGTCCATTCGTCCGGGCTGGACGCGTCCAGTTCTGCGCTTCGCTTCCTCGCCGCCCACCTGAGAGAACGCCGGCAGGCTCTCGGCGCACCCGATGGCGACGCCTGAGCGTGGGTCGGCCGCCTGCTCTGGGCGTCTCCGGCCCTGCCCGGGGCCGTCCACGATGTCCACGCGGCCCAGGAGCACGGCATCGTCGACGCGTTCGCCCAGGCCGGCGTCCCGTGCTGGGCCGACAAGGGCTACCAGGGCGCCGGAGGCACATTTCCCGTTCCCTGCCCCCGCAGGTGGGAGACCGGTCCCACGCAAAGACCCGAGCCGTCGTCGAGCAGGCCCTCTCCACCCTCAAGTCCTGTCTTTGTCGCCCGGCCGCCCGAAGTGCCTTCGCGTGGCCGTTGTGATCACTGCGGTGGCGCATTAACCTGCTTTGTGGAAGGCGGACTTGTCAGGCGCCTTCCCGCCGCAACGCAGTTCGGGGTGTCAGGGTCCAGCGAGGAAGATTCGCGGTACCGACCCGCCCGGTGCACGTGTTGCGGTCGAGGTGAGACCGGGGGGGTGCGGGCCCGACGTCCCGCTAGGGCGCCGAGGGCGGCGTCAACACGCCAACCGAATATGCGGCCTGGACGTCGGCAGGGCCTCAGCTGATCACTTGGACACTCGACAGGGTGCGGTGGTCGATCTGAGACCTGCCACACGCTTGCTCAGTTCGGCCACCCTCACAGAAGGGAACCGGGCAAGTGGACTCTCAGGCCGTCCTCTGGTTGCTGGCATGGGGTGGCGTGCTGTCAGTACTCCTCTTCGTTCTCCAAGGCCTCGTTCGTCAGCTCAGCGATTTCGTCGACGCGTGCCGCCCCCTGATGGAGAAGCTCCGGGGGCGAGCGGGCACGGATCGCCGGACGGGAGTTTCGCGCCGCAGCGGATCGACTCCGGCACGGGGGCGTTCTCCTCGTGGCCGGGAGGGTGAAGAGGGTTCGTGATGTCAGGCAATGCGTCGGGGGCGGATGAACCCGCCGCCGAGTTCACCGACACCGGCATCAGCACCGGGATCGAGGCGGAGGACATCGGCGGGGCCGGCCGGACACCCGCCGGCCCCGAACCTCATCGACGTCTTCCCCTGGAACCCGACGACCGCCCTCTTTGCTCCAGCGACTCAAGCGCGATCTCATCGACCTGCAACCGCACTTCCAACCCCAGTCGGGCTCTGAAACGAACCTGCACAGAGTCGGCTGATCGAGTCACAGCTGCTCCAGATCGCGCCGGCCACGCCGTACGTGGCGGAGGAGGCGGACGAGTCGTGGTCCTCCC
>NZ_JBSGDB010000714.1:0-3297 GCF_053602155.1 Streptomyces sp. NPDC004561 | reverse complement strand
GAGCAGGAGCCAGCCGTCGAGGAAGGTCACCCACCACAGCAGCACCGGTGCGGCCGTGCCCTCGCGGACGTGCTTGCGGTACGCCTTCACCCGGCCGTCGTGCGGCGGCGAGAGCGGGCGCAGCGGTACGACGCCGTGCCAGCCGCCGCCGCAGTACAGCCCGAGGCGGCCGCCGGGCCACTCGCGCACGAGGTCCTCGTCCCAGATGCCGGGCGGGAAGCCGGTGCGCAGGGCCAGTTCCCAGCGGCCGGCGGCGAGCGGGGTGCCGTCGGCCGCCTCCAGCCGGCGCGCGTACTCGTGCGGCCAGTTGACGGACGACCGCAGCAGTGCCGCGCGCGGGGGCGGCAGCGGTGAGCGGTAGCCGTCGAGGCGGTGCAGAAACAGCTCGGGGCAGCAGGGCGCGCTCCCGGCGACCGAGCGGCCGAGCAGCAGCGGCCGTTCCCCCTGCCGCAGCAGCAGCCGGCCGTCGGCGGCGGTCTCGAAGCGCAGTCGCGGTGGACCGGGACGGTCCGCGACGTCCAGCACCAGCCGGCCCCGGCCCAGCGGTTCCCTGCGCGCGTTCCCCATGCCCGTCACCCTCCCACGCCGCCGTGGGAGCCGGATCACGACCCCGAAGGGTGAGAGCAAGGTAAGGCTAAGGTAAGTTCCGCCGGGGGCCTGCATGCGAGCCGTCCGACTGACCGTCACCGCCGCCGCCACCGCGGCCGCTCTGACCGCCCTCACGGCCTGCACCGCGAAGAGCGATGCCGAGGACGGCGCCGCCGTCCAGGTCACCGCGGCCGACGCGGAGTGCGAGACCTCGTCGAAGTCCGTACCGGCCGGGCAGGTCACGCTGAGGATAGAGAACAAGGGCGCGAAGGCCACCGAGGTCGAGATCCTGTTCCCGGACGACCGGATCGTCTCCGAGAAGGAGAACATCGGCCCCGGCACCAGGTACACGCTGACCGCCGAGGTGGAGGCCGGGTCGTACGAGATCGCCTGCCGCCCCGGCATGAAGGGCCACGGCGTCCGGCAGAAGCTCACCGTGACCGGCTCCGGCCGGGCCGCCCGGCGCGACCCGGGACTCGACCGGGCCGTCGCGGACTACCGCCGGTACGCCCAGGACCAGGCCGACGCCACCGTGCCGCTCGCCGGGCGCCGGGGCTACTCCTTCACGGACGGCACCGACGGCCTCGGCCGCCTGGACGCGGGACTGTTCTTCCTGGCCTACCAGCGTGACGTGCGCGAGGGCTTCATCCCGCTCCAGCGCAGGCTGGCCGCGCACGACGCGCTCAACGAGTACATCCAGCACGTGGGTTCGGCGGTCTTCGCGGTCCCGCCCGGCGTCCGGGACGCGGACGACTGGTGGGGCCGCGCCCTGCTGACGAAGGAGGCGTAGCCCGTGTTCTCCAACTACCTGATCGGCCTGCGGGAGGGCCTGGAGGCGTCGCTCGTCGTCTGCATCCTCATCGCCTACCTGGTCAAGACCGGCCGCCGGGACGCCCTGAGGCCGATCTGGGCGGGCATCGGCGTGGCGATCGCCCTCGCGATGGGCTTCGGCTGCGCTCTGGAGTTCGGCTCCCAGGAGCTGACGTTCCAGGCGCAGGAGGCGCTCGGCGGCTCGCTGTCGGTCGTCGCCGTGGGCCTGGTGACCTGGATGGTGTTCTGGATGCGGCGCACCGCCCGGCACCTGAGGTCGGAGCTGCACGGCAGGCTGGCCGCCGCGCTCGCCATGGGCACGGGCGCGCTGGTCGCCACCGCCTTCCTCGCCGTCGGCCGGGAGGGCCTGGAGACCGCGCTGTTCGTGTGGGCGTCGGTGCACGCGGCCTCCGACGGCACCCCCCGCCCGCTGATCGGCGTCGCCCTCGGTCTCGCGACGGCCGTCCTGCTCGGCTGGCTGTTCTACCGGGGCGCCCTGCGCATCGACCTGGCGAAGTTCTTCACCTGGACCGGCGGCATGCTGGTCGTGGTCGCGGCGGGCGTGCTGGCGTACGGCTTCCACGACCTGCAGGAGGCCGGCTGGATCCCCGGCATCAACCACCTGGCCTTCGACATCAGCGGCACCGTCCCGCCGGACAGCTGGTACGGCACCCTGCTGAAGGGCGTCCTCAACTTCCAGCCGGACCCGACGGTCGTACAGGTCACGGTGTGGGCGCTGTACTTGGTCCCGGTGCTCGCGGTGTTCCTCGCCCCGGTAGGGTTCGCCTCCGGGAAGGGGAAGGTGAAGGAGCCCGATGACCAGGGAACGCAGCCCTCGACGGCTTCGCCGGCGTGACCGGAACGCACTCGTAGCGGCGACACTGACCGCTTTGTCCCTGACGGCGAGCGGCTGCGTGGTGGTGCACGGGGAGCGCGAGGTGCTCCCCTCCGCCACCCGGGCCGAGGCCGCCAGGGCCCTGGCCGCGTTCACCGCCGCCTACAACAAGGCCGACAAGGCCTACGACAGCTCCCTGGACGCGCCCTACGTCACCGGCGCCCTCGCCGACATCGACTCGGCCCGGCTGAAGGCGGGCCACTCCAACAGCCCGTCCGGCAACGCGAGTCACACCCCGCTGACGCTGACGGACGCGAGGTTCACCATCCCCAGGAAGGCCGGCTGGCCGCGCTGGTTCGTCGCCGACGCCAAGGGCAACAAGGGCGGCGACGTCCGCTGGCTGCTGGTGTTCACCCGGAGCGACGTGGGCCGGCGGTGGCGGGTGGCCTATCTGACGCTGGTCGCGCCCGGTGCCCTACCGCAGTTCCGCAAGGACAAGGACGGCTGGGCCGAGGCGGTGCCCGCCGGCTCCCCGCGACTGGCCGACCGGCCGAGCGCGTTGAGCCGGGACTACGCGGCCTATCTCAAGCGCGGCGGGAAGACCTTCGCCGACGGCCCGAACACCAGCGGTCTGCGCGCGTACCGCACGAACCGGGCCGAACAGCCGGGCCTGGTCCGGCAGTTCATCGACCAGCCGCTGACCCGCGGCGACTACGCGCCGCTCGCGCTGCGCACGGCGGACGGCGGCGCGCTGGTGTTCTTCGCCACGCACCACTACGAGAAGCAGACCGCCGCGTCCGGCGCCTCCGTGCCGGCCCCGAACAAGGACGTGCAGGCCCTGACCACGGGCGAGATCAGCCAGTCGCTGACCCTGGAGTCCGTCGCCAACCAGGTCGCGCTGGACCCGGCGGGCGGCGGCGCGGTGTCGGTCCTGGGCAGGGTCCAGGGCCTGACCGCCGCGAAGGGCGAGTGATCCGCCCGACGGCTCAGTGGCGCAGGGGCCAGGCCGCGCCCGGCCGGCCGGGGGTCTTCAGCCAGGCGGTGCCGTTGTCGATGGTGCCGTC
>NZ_JBSGDB010000713.1:0-3316 GCF_053602155.1 Streptomyces sp. NPDC004561 | reverse complement strand
GGCGCTCGGTCAGTCCGCGCAGCCAGGGCGCGGGAGGTGCGGGCTCGAGGGGCATGATGGGTCGACCTGTCGTCAGCTCAAGGTGAGGGAACCGGAGTCGGGGGCGATCCGGCCGGCGGCGGCCGGAGCGGCGGGCGCGGTGGCGAGCGGGTAGGAGTGGGCGGTGGCCCAGGACAGCCAGACGGTGTCGCCGCGGGCCGGTACCACCCCGGCGGTGCCGTCGTTGGGCTGGAAGACGGTCATCTCCGCACCGGTGCTCGTGGCCACCGTGTAGCTGGTGGAGGTGCCCAGGTAGACCACCTCGCTCACGGTCCCGCGGACGCGGCTGGCCGCGCCGGCCGGCCCGGCGGTCAGGGTGATCTTCTCCGGCCTCACGGTGAGCTGGACCTCCGATCCGGCACCGGGTGCGGCGGAGGACGGGACGGTGATGCGCTGCCCGTCGCCGAGGTCGATCACCCCGCCCTCGGGGCCGGCGGTGGTCAGGCGCCCGCTGATCAGGTTCGAGGTGCCGATGAAGCCGGCGACGAACGCGGTGGCGGGCCGCTCGTAGACCTCCTGCGGGGGAGCGACCTGCTCGATCAGCCCGCCGTTCATCACCGCGATCCGGTCCGACATGGTCAGCGCCTCGGCCTGGTCGTGGGTGACGTAGATGAAGGTGATGCCCACCTCGCGCTGGATCCGCTTGAGCTCCAGCTGCATGGACTGGCGCAGCTTCAGGTCGAGCGCGCCCAGCGGTTCGTCCAGGAGCAGGGCGCGCGGGCGGTTGACCAGGGCCCGCGCCAGGGCCACACGCTGCTGCTGGCCGCCGGAGAGCTGCCGGGGGCGCTGGTCGGCCTTGCCGGCGAGTTCGACGGTGTTCAGGATGCGGTCGACCCGGTCGTGGATCTCGCCCTTGGGAACACGCCGGCGTCGCAGCCCGAACGCCACGTTGTCCGCGACGCTCAGGTGCGGGAAGAGCGCGTAGGACTGGAACACCATGTTGATGTCCCGCTTGTTGGCCGCGACGCCGACCATGTCCCGGCCGTGCAGCAGGATCTGTCCGCTGCTCGGCTCCTCGAATCCGGCGATCATCCGCAGGGTGGTGGTCTTGCCGCAGCCGGACGGCCCCAGCAGCGAGAAGAACTCTCCCTCGGCGATGGCGAGGTTCACCCCTCGCACCGCCGCTGCGTCGCTCACGCCGCCGAAGTCCTTGACCACGTCGACGAGGGTGATGGCCGGGCCTGCGGCGGCCGGTGGCGGCGAAAGGGTGTCGGTTGCCATCGCGGAGACCTCCGGAGTTCGGATGGGGGAGAAGCGGGCGGCCGTCGGGCGGGGCGTGGGGACGGCCGCCCGGAAGGCGGCAGTGGGTGCGTTCCGGCGAGGATTGATAACGTTACCAACGCGGTCGTACCTTACCCACGGCCCAACGCCCCGCGTCAATGGTTGAATGGCGCTGAATCCCACCACCCCGTTCCCCGGAGTTCACGGGGCCGCATGGAGAGAGCCGGACATGCCCCCACAAGCGCAGCCGCGACGACGCGTGACCATCCCCGACGTCGCCCGGCACGCCGGTGTGGGACAGGCGACGGCCGCACGCGTCCTCGGCGGCTACGGATCAGCGAGCGCGGCCACCCGGGAACGCGTGCTGGCCGCCGCCGCCGAGCTCGGCTACAGCACCAACGCCGTGGCCCGCAGCATGATCAGCGGCCGCACCGACACCCTCGGAGTGGTCGTCGCCGATGTGGAGAACGCCTACTTCGCCCGCGCCGTGCGCGGCATCGCCGACGTCGCGGCCAAGGCGGGACTCCAGGCCATCCTCGCCAACAGCGACGAGGACAGCGAGAAGGAGAAAGCCGCCGTCCAGCTGTTCATCGAGCGCCGCGTGGACGGACTCGTAGTGGCGCCGGCCGCCACCGACGCCGAACACCTCGCCCGGGCCGCCGCCGCCGGCATCCCGGTGGTACTGCTCGACCGCGTGCTCACCGGAGCCGCCCTGGACACCGTGGTCGTCGACAACCGAGGAGCGGTCAAGGCAGCGGTCACCCGGTTCACCGACGCCGGACACACCCGCATCGCGGTGATCACCTCAGCCATGCCCGGCGACGACGGCACCCACCTCGCACCCGGAGCGGACATCTGGACGACCACGGAACGCGTCGCCGGCTACCGCCAGGCCCTGCGCGCCGCAGGCATCCCACGCTCCGCGGAACTGATCCGGCACACCGGCTACGAACGAGCCTGGGCACGCTCGGCCGTACTGGAACTGATGACCTCCAGCAACCGCCCCACCGCACTGTTCACCACCGACAACGTGGCCACGCTCGGCACCCTGGACGCCCTCCTCGACCTCGACGCCCACATCCCCGGCGACGTCTCGGTCATCGGCTTCGACGACGCGGAGTGGACCACACTCATCCGGCCCCGGCTGAGCGTGGTCAGCCAACCCGTGCAGGAACTCGGCGGACTGGCCGCGGACATCCTCATCCGCCGCATCAACGGAGCCACCGCCCGTCCCCGCCGGCACACCCTGCACACCACCTACGTCGACCGCGAGTCGACCGGCCCGGCCCCCACCCGCCTACGACGCCTGCACGCCCCGGGGAACGCTGTGTGACGCCGTTCCGACGCATCAGCTCTGACGGGCGAGGTCTTCAGCGAGCGTCTCGACGCCGGGACGCACAACGTGCTGACGTCGGTGGCCACGCTGCCACGGCCCGGAGCGGTCGCCTACGAGGCCGGCCGACCGGGTTCGTGCCGGCCGGGCCCACGCACGGTGCCCGTCGTGTCCGCCTGCGGAGTCATCGAAGGTGGACCAGGACCCGTCCGGCATTGGTCGCGTCGGTCTCCACGCGGACGTAGAGCTTCTTGATGTGCTTCTGCGCCAGCACGGCCAGCACTCGCTTCTTCAGCCGGCCCGTCCCCTTCCCTGGGATGATCTGCACGACGTCGACCCCGGTGGCGGCCGCCTTGAACAGGGTCTGGCGCAGCGCGATGTCGATGTCGCGGTTGTTGCGGAAGATCGGGTGCAGATCCAACGTGAGCAGGGCAATCGCCTCCGATGCGCTCGGGCACCGGCCGCAGCCGGGTCCCCGTGGGCCGTGCAGTGGCAGCGTACGTCGCCCTGCCGGCACTGTCCCACCCTGGGGGTCCGCGCGGTCGCTCATCGGTAGCAGGCGTGCACAGGGCGGTGAGCTGTCTGGGTGACGATGTCGGCGGGTGCGGTGGCAAACGACTGCCGGGCAAGCAGGATCGTCGTCGCGTCCGGGTAGTCCTCCTCGAACTGGAGGATGTTGCGGATCGTCGCGCCGCGGAAGGCGTAGATGGACTGGTCCGCGTC
>NZ_JBSGDB010000712.1:0-3318 GCF_053602155.1 Streptomyces sp. NPDC004561 | reverse complement strand
GCCGATCAGGTCGGGGCCCGGGGCGGCCAGGGAGAGGATGACCAGGAGGGCGCCGAGCGTGATCCCGGGCCAGCAGCCGAGGCCGAGGATCAGCAGGGACGCGACGGCGACGCCGGTCGGCGGCCAGATGGGGGTGACGACGGCGCTCTCCACGGACAGCTCGCGCAGCAGGCCGAGCCGGGCCGCCCCGTAGTAGATGGCGGCGACTGCCAGTACCTGGACGGCGTAGCCGCCCGGCCGGCGCCGTAGCTCGATACCCACCACAGCAGCCATCTCACACCGGCGGGCGCGGGTCTGCGAGGCGAGAGCCGGGGCGGTCCGGCCCTTCGGCCGCCTTCTGGGCCCGGGCGGCGCGGCACCCGGGCGGGGGCGGCCCACGGGCACGCCGAGCCCGCGTGCGGGCCGTCGAGCCGGGGTGCGGACCGTCGAGCCAGGCTGCGGGCCCATTCCGGCCCGACCGAGGCGGCGCGGACCCCTCGCGGCCACCAAAGCGTCGCGGACACGTCGCGGGCTCTTCGCGGGCACCGAAGCGTCCCGGATACGTCGCAGACGCGTCGCGGGCTACCGCCGTGTTCGGGGTCCGTCCATGCCCACGACGAGGACGGCGGCGTCGTCCTCGTGCCCGATGCTCTCGGCGCCCTTGATCACGGCGGCGGCCAGCGCGTGGCTCTCCAGCCCGGCGACGGCGGCGATGCCCGCGAGGCGCACCACCTGGTCCAGCCCGTCCTCGATGTGCAGCGACGGCCCTTCCACCACGCCGTCGGTGAGCAGCACGAACAGTCCGCCCGCGGTCAGCCGGTGGCGGGCCACCGGGTACTCGACGCCCCGGTCGATGCCGAGCGGCGGGCCGCCCTCGTCGTCGACGACACCGGCCTTGCCGTCCGCCGTGGCCCACACGAAGGGAATGTGGCCGGCCCGGGCGCTCTCGATGACCCCGGTGGCGGGGTCGAGCCGCATGAAGGTGCAGGTGGCGAACAGGTCACTGCCGAGGGAGAGCAGCAGGTCGTTGGTGCGGGCGAGGAGTTCGCCCGGCTCGCTGCTGACGGAGGCGAGGGCGCGCAGCCCGGCACGGACCTGGCCCATGAAGGCGGCCGCCTCGATGTTGTGGCCCTGGACGTCCCCGATGGACAGCCCGATCCGGCCGTCGGGCATGGTGAAGGCGTCGTACCAGTCGCCGCCCACGTTGAGGCCGTGGCAGGCGGGCGCGTACCGGACCGCGAGGTGCAGTCCGGGGGCGGCCGGCAGGTCCCGGGGCAGCATGCCGCGCTGCAGGGCGATGGCCAGCTCGACCTGGGTGCGCTGCAGCTCCGCGCGCTCGCGTGCCTGCGCGGTGAGCGAACCGAGTCTGACCAGCAGTTCGTCGCCGTCGTCGGTGGAGCTCTTGCGGGCCATCGATTCACTTCCGGCGGGGCGGTGGCTCCCGGAGGGACGCTCGCCCGAATGTTCGGCGAACGCCTAGATTTTACCTGTATCGAATGATCTCGCCCCGCGGACGGCCCGCGCCCGCACCCGGCACGACGGCCGGTCAGCGGACTTCGGAGTCGATGCCGGTGATCACCGCGGGCCCCAGCGGCGCGCTTCCTTCGTCCAGTCCCGCGTCGCGCAGGGCGGAGTCCGCAAGCCGGCGGGCCTCCTCCTCGGCGTGCGGGCCGGTGTCCGCCTCGACGGTCAGGCGGAGGGTGAAGGTGTTGTCCTCGTTGACGCTGAGCACGTCCAGGTCCTCGCTGCTGCCCATCCGTGTGCCGTGCGGATCGGCCGGCCGCAGCGCCCGGGCGATCCGGGTGCGGGTGTCCGAGCCGATACCCGCGGTGAAGGTGCCGGGGACGCTGATCACGTAGGTCGTCATGACGATCCTTTCCTCGCGCGTCCCTCGCCTACCCCGATTCACGGCCTTCGCACAGCGCGGAGCGGCGCCGGGCGCCCGTGCGAAGGCCGGCGGGGGCTCACAGCGGGGAGTGGGCCACGGCGGTCACATAGGCGCCGAACAGCAGGGACATCACGGCGATGGCGCCGTAGACGAGCATCGCCTGGGCGGGGCGCACCCGCCAGGTCCGGGCGAGCGCGCGCGCCATCGGGATGAGCAGCGGGAAGGCCGGCAGCAGGAAGCGCGGCTTGGAGGAGAAGGAGCCGGAGCCGCCGACGACCAGCAGGATCAGCACCCCGGCGAAGATCACCAGGGCCAGCGGGGCGCGGTCCAGACACAGCAGCGCGAACAGCAGTACGCCTGCCGCGACGATCACCAGGGCGGCCGAGTAGACGACGCCTCCGCCGTGCAGCAGCAGGCCCTTGACGAAGTGGGCCGAGCCCAGGCCGAAGTCGAAGCGGGAGTCCCAGGCGCTCTGGACCTTGAAGTAGCCGCCGAGCACGTCCCCGGTCTGGGTGCCCACCCACAGCACATAGCCGAGCCAGCCCAGCGGGGCGAGGACGGCGCCGGCCCACAGGCACACGGGGACCCGGCCGCGCCGGCGCAGCGCCTCGTACGCGGCCGCGATGGCGACGGCTCCGGCCACCGCGAAGCCGCTCGGCCGGGACAGGCCCGCCAGCGCGGCCAGCCCTCCGGCCCACAGCCAGCGGCCCTTGAGCACGTAGTACAGGGCCCAGATGGCGAGCGCGGCGAACAGGGACTCGGTGTAGGCGATGGTCAGTTCGATCGCGTGGGGCAGGGCGGCCCAGAGCGCGACCAGGGCGGTGGCGACCCCACGGCCGTACAGATGGTGGCCGATGACGTAGACGCCGTACGCGGCCACGCCGGCCGCGATCCAGGAGATGAGCAGTGCCGCCTGGCCGGGGGTGAGCGGCAGGACGGTGGTCAGCGCCCGGATGAGCGCCGGGTAGAGGGGGAAGAAGGCCCAGTCGGTCTGGACCGCGCCCGTCGGGGTGATCCACATCTTGTGGCCGTAGCCCTGGGCGGCGATGTGCAGGTACCAGCGGGAGTCCCACGAATGGGCGAGTGTCTTGACGAGCGGATGGCCTCTGAGGGCGTTCGTCACGATCACCGTCAGGACCCCGGCCAGCCGGACGGCCGTGAACAGGACTAGGGCCGCCACAGCTCCCTCGGGGACCCCGCGCCGCGAAATCCAGGGCAGCAGGTCCGGGGGGCCGAGGGGACGGGACGGGGCGGCCGGCTCGGGCCGGGGTACGGAAGAGGTGCTCACTCTCTTGACCTTGGGCACGTCAGGTAAGACGTGCAATCCGCGACTCGGGTTTCTTACACACTTCCACCCTGATTCAGGAACTTCCTCCTCCCTTCCTAAACAGGGGCAAACCGAAACGGCCCTGGGTGTGCGGGGGACCGCCGTCGCCGGGCCGGCCCGCGCC
>NZ_JBSGDB010000711.1:0-3329 GCF_053602155.1 Streptomyces sp. NPDC004561 | reverse complement strand
GTCGTGGAGGAGCCGTAGGCCGTGCCGCCGTCGCCGACGAAGTGCTTGGCGGTGGCGAGCACCTTGTCGTTCCGGCTCAGGTCCCGGCCGTCGGCGCCATCCGGCTGTACGAGTCCCTCGGCTTCCGGCTGCGCCGCCACACCGCGTTCCTCATGGTCCGGGCGCCGGAACGGATGACGGACGGCCGGGCGGCGGTACCGGTGCCGTAGGGCCGTGGGCGAGGCGGCGGCCCGGGGCAGCGGTCGGCCGGGTCACGCGGACCCGGCGTCGGCCGGCCCCGAGTTGTACCGCTCCAGATAGGCCGCGAACCGCACCAGGTCCTCCGCCGGCCAGTCCGCGAGCCGCTCCCGGAAGGCGGCCCGCCGGCTGCGGGTGACCTGGGCGAGGATCTCCTGTCCCGCCTCCGTCAGATGCAGCACCTGGACCCGGTGGTCCTCCGGGTCCAGCCGGCGCTCTATCAGCCCGGTCCGCTCCAGCGCGCCCACCTGGCGGCTCACAGTGGACTTGTCCAGGGCGTAGTGGGCCGCGAGGTCCGTTGCCCGGCAGCCCCCGCTCTCCTCCAGGTGGCCGAGCAGGGTGTACGAGACCAGCGACAGCTCGGGATGCATGCGGCCCGCCGAGGCGCGGGCCCGGCGGGCGAAGATCGTCATCTCGCGCTGGATCGTCTCGACGGCCGACTCCGCTGCGCTCACGGGAATGCCTCCTCCGGTCCTGTAGTTGTACAGTACAACTTGAAATCGGAGTTGTATAAGCCAACCTTCTGGAGGCCGTGCGAGATGAGGTCACCGGCACTGCGCCATGTGCTCACGCACCTGATCACCCCGCTGCTGATGTGCATGGGCATGGGGCTCGCCTACATGGGGGCGTTCGTCACCCCCGAGCCGCACCACCTGCCCGTCGCCGTCGTCGGCACCGCTCCCGAGGCGAAGGTCTTCGCCCAGACGGTCAAGGACACCGCGGGGGACAGGCTCGACGTCCGCACGGTCGCCACCCGCGCCGACGCCGTGGGCCTGCTGAAGTCCCGCGAGGTGACCGGCGCCTACGTGCCGAGCGCCAGGGCCCACGAGCTGCTGGTGGCCGGCGCCGCCTCCGACATGGGCGCGACGGCGGCGGAGAAGGTCTTCACCCCCGTCGCCGCCGAGGAGGGCGCCCCGCTGAAGGTCACCGACGTGGCCCCGCCGGTCGGCGACGACCCCACCGGCCAGGGCCTGTTCTTCCTGCTGATCGCGCTCAGCATCGGCTCCTACGCCTCGGTCGCCGCCCTCGGCGCCGCGGGAGCCGCCCTGCCGATGCGGGTACGGGCGCTGCTCACGCTCGGTGTCTCCGCCGTGGTCAGCGGCATCGGCGCGCTGCTCGCCGGGCCGGTGTTCCACCTCGCCCACCACGACCTCGCCGGTGTCTGGGGCATGGCCTGGCTGTACTCGGCGGGCATCCTGTTCATCGGCGTCGGGCTGCACACCTTCCTCAAGCGGTGGACCACGCTGACCATGATGGTGCTGTTCGTGATGCTGAACTTCACGAGCTCCGGCGGCTTGTTCCGGCCCGAACTCCAGAACGGCTTCTTCGGGGCGCTGCACGCCTTCTGGAACGGCGCCGGGTTCGTCGAGGGCCTGCGCAGCCTGCTGTACTTCGGCGGCGACGGTCTCGCCCGCAGCGTCTGGACGCTCGGGATCTGGCTGCTCGCCGGTCTCGCCGTCACCGCCGTCGCGGCCCTGTACGAGCGGGGCCGGCGGAGCCCGGCGACGGCCGCCCGGCCCGAGCGCGAGACACTGCCCGCGCCCGCGGCGGCCCCGGCGGAGCGGGCGGCCCGTGCGGGGGCCGGGGAAGACGCCGAGGAAGAGATCGAGGAGACGGTCGGCGTCTGACCGGACCCCGACCCCGACCCGGCCGGGCCGGGAGGGGCCGCGGTAGGGGAGCGCACCGCCCGACCACGGGCGGAGCCTTCTTCGCCGGGCCGGCCCCGGAGGCATCTTCCAGCGGGCGGGCCCTGAAGGCATCCTCCAGCCGGGCGGGCCCCGAAAGCCCTGTGCCGCGCCTTCCCCTCATCTCATCCCGGCGCCGAGCCGATGGTCACCACCCGCGCCCACGCGGGCGGTGCGTCCGGCCGGTAGTCGGGATCGTCCTCGTCCCAGGACCCGCCGGCGCGCGCGAACAGCCCCACCACCGTCCGGCACGCCGGGCGAGCCGCCGGCCAGGGCGTCTGCCCGTCGGTGAGGACCACCACCACATCGGGTCGCGTCCGCAGCGCCCGGGCGAACCCGGCCCGCAGATCCGTGCCGCCGCCGCCCATCAGCTCGATGCCCTGCGCCCGGCACACCGGCTGCACCGTCCGCGCCGCCGCGTCGCACGAGAGCACGCTCACCAGATCGCGCCGGCCGCCCACGGCCCGGGAGATCGCGGCCACCTCCAGCAGCGCGCTGCCGAGCTCGGCGTCGCTCACCGACCCTGAGGTGTCGACCACCACGCAGACCCGCGGCGGCCTGCGCCGCAGGCTCGGCAGGACGACCCCGGGCAGAGCGGCCGAGCGCCGCGCCGGGCGGCCGTAGCTGTAGTCGTCGCCCGCACCCGCGCCGCCCACCGCCGAACGCAGCGCCGCGCCCAGCAGCTCCCGCCAGGGCTGCGGCGGATGGAACACCTCCTCCGCCCACCGCCGCCATCCCTCCGGGGCGTCTCCCGGGCGGCCGTTGATGCCCCGCGCCACCCGGAACCGCACCGCGTCCCGCTCCTGGTCGCTGAGCCCGTGCGCGCCGTCCGGGCCCAGGTCCCACTCCCGTTCGAGCCCGTCGGCGCCGCTGCCGCAGTCCAGCCAGGCCAGCCGGGCCAGCCGCGGTCCGAGCCGGAAGAGGCGCAGGTAGTCCTCCAGCAGCTCGCCCTCGGGCAGCCCCAGCGTCCCGGGGGTCACCGCGTCCTCCGGACTCACCAGCCCGTCGCCGTACACGTCGTCGTTGATCTCGCAGTCCGCGGCGATGTTCATCCGCAGCCGTTCCGCGGGGCCGGTCAGCCCGCGCTCGCGCGCGACCCGGTCGCCGCGCCCGTGATGGTCGCGCAGCAGGTGAGCCACCTCGTGCACCCAGACCCCCGCCAGCTCCTCCACCGGGGTGCGCGCCACGAACGCAGGGGAGACGTAGACCCGCCAGTGCCGGTCGACCGCCATCGTCGGCACCCGGCGGGACTCCACCGGGTGCAGCGCGAACAGCGCCGTCGCCAGGTAGGGCCGGACACGGGCCGCGTGCAGCCGGGCGTGTCGTTCGGGATCAGCAGCACCGAGATTCCGCCGTGCTTGTCCTCGGTGTCGGTGCGCACCTGCATCGCGATGACGGTGTCCTTCG
>NZ_JBSGDB010000710.1:0-3340 GCF_053602155.1 Streptomyces sp. NPDC004561 | reverse complement strand
TGCGTCCCGAGCGGAGACGCACCCCGCCACGGGCCGGTTTCATGCGACCATTTTGTAAGGCTTTTCAGGGAGAAAACGGGATGGGACTGACCGCGAAGATCCGTACGCGGGACGGGTGGGCCGTGTCGCACGCGGTCGTCACGGTGACCGACATGACCGGCACGCAGGTGCTGCGGGCCGAGGCGGACGCCGAGGGAGCCGTGCGCGACGCCACCGAGCTGGCGCCGGGGGCGTACACCGTGATCGTGACGGCCATCGGGTACGCGCCCGCCGCGTCCAGCGCGATCGTCACCGCGAGCGGCCGGGCCGAGGTCGGCACCGTGACGCTGGCCCGCCAGGGCGGCACCGAGCTGCCGCCGCCCGGCCCCTGGACGATCGACCCGGCGCACTCCTCCGTCGCCGCGGTCGCCCAGCACCTGGGCATCTCCAGCGTGCACGGCCGGTTCACGGAGTTCGGCGGCACGATCGAGATCGCGCCGGACGACATCGCCAAGTCCCGGGTGGAGGCGGTGATCCGGGCGGCCTCCGTCGACACCGGCAACGGCATGCGCGACACCCACCTGCGCTCCGGCGACTTCCTCGACATCGAGAGCCACCCGGAGATCACCTACCGCTCGACCGGTCTGACGCAGGCCGGCCCGGACCGCTGGACCGTGCACGGCGAGCTGTCCATGCACGGCGTGGTCCGTCCGGTCGACCTGGACCTGGCCTACCTCGGCACCGGCGCGGACCCCTGGGGCGGCACCCGCGCCGCCTTCCGCGCCACCGCGGAGCTGCGCCGCGAGGACTTCGCGATGAACTACAACCAGGTCCTCCAGGCGGGCATCGCCGCCATCGGCACCACCCTGAAGGTGGAGCTGGACATCCAGGCGGTCCAGGGCGACTCGCTGCCGGCCGCCTAGTGCCGTGACCGGAAAGGTTCGCGAGCCGGTGAACCTTTCCGGTCGCGGCCCTAGCCCTCCGCCGAGCCGACGATGCGGCGGGCCAGGTCACGGAGCTTGATGTTCTCCCGCTGGGAGGCCCGCACCAGGCTCTCGAAGGCCGCCGCCGCGTCGATGTCCAGGCGCTCCATCAGGACCCCGGTGGCCTGCCCGATCAGGTCCCGGGTGTGCATGGCCTCCGTCAGCTGCTCGCGGACCGTCACCGAGTTCAGGGCGAGGCTGACATGCGCGGTGAACAGCCGGCCGAGGCGGGCGGCGCTCTCGTCGAAGGCGTGCGGCTCCCGGGAGTAGGCCGTGAGCACGGTGAGCCGGCGCTTGTCGGCGCGCAGCCGCATGGACAGCACCGAGCGCAGCTCGTGCCGCTCGCCGTCGTCGCCGGCGCTGTCCTCCACGCGTACCACCGGTGAGGTCCACAGCCGCTCCCAGTACGGCCGGTCCGGGGCCTCGGCGACGCGCACGACGTCATCGGTCCAGGCGACCGTGCGCAGCGTCTCCCCGCGCTCGATCTCGAAGACGCCGGCGCGCTCGGCGCCGGGCAGCAGATGCACCGCCAGCCGGACGGCCGTGTCGAGCGTGGCGCCGGGGGTCGTCGTCGTGTGGAGTTCGTGAGCCGCCGCCGTTAGGGCCTCGGCCAGCTCAAGGCCCCCGGAAAATCGGGGCACTTCGGAAAAGTCGGATGCAGCCACCACGAACCTCTCGGCTTGCACGGCCGTACGGCCATGCGCAGGAGAGCTCCGCAGCACATTCCCGACTGCGAGCACAGGACATCAGAACTCTAGCTGCTCCATTGCGGTGAAGTGACCTTCCACCGGCGCCCGGAACGGTGACGCGCCGAGCCTGTGCCCAGCAGGGTCAGGCTGAGCCCGCGGCCCGGCCTCTAGGCTGCGCCCATGGCACCGAACATCGCGACCAACACCCGTGTATCGCTGGACGAGCTGCTGGAGTTCGTACGCCCCCGCCACCGCGCCCTGCTCCTCACCCGCCGCGCCGACGGCGGCCCGCAGGCGTCCCCGCTGACCTGCGGGGTCGACGACTCGGGCCGGATCGTGGTCTCGACCTACCCCGAGCGCGCCAAGACCCGCAACGCCAAGCGTGACCCCCGGGTCAGCGTGGTCGTCCTGAGCGACGAGTGGAACGGCCCCTGGGTGCAGATCGACGGCACCGCCGAGGTCGTCGACTCCCCCGACTCCGTGGAACCGCTGGTCGAGTACTACCGCAACATCGCCGGCGAACACCCCGACTGGGACGAGTACCGCGCCGCCATGCTCAAGCAGGGCAAGTCGATCATCCGGATCACCCCGGAGCGCTGGGGCCCCGTCGCCACCGGCGGCTTCCCGGCCCGGCTGGCCTCGGACGGCTGAACCCGGCCGGCCCCGGCGGACGGGGCCCGGCCCGGCGCTCCGTCCGCGGGGAGCGGTCAGCCGCGTTCGACCATCGCCTCGATCCCGGCGATCAGCAGGTCCAGGGCGAAGGTGAAGTCGCGGTCCATCATCTCGGCGACCGTGCCGCCGCCGCGGGCGTCCATGATCGACCGGGACTCGCGGACGGAGTCGGCGGTCGCCGGGTCCTGCCGGACCGAGTTCACGGCCTGCTGGTAGTAGTCGTCCGGGCTCAGGCCGAAGTCCGCGATCCGGGACATGAACTGGGCCTCTGTCGTGCCGTAGCCGTACACGAACTGGAAGACGGCCGAGATGGCGCCCATCACCCGGTGCTCGGGCAGCCCGGCCCGGCCGAGCGTCCGCCGCACGCTGCGGGAGAATCCCAGCGAGTTGGGGCCGATGTTCAGGTACTGCCCGGCCAGCCGCGACAGCCACGGATGGCGCACGAGCAGGGCCCGGTACTCGGCCGCCAGCGCCCGCAGCTGCTCCCGCCAGTCGGGGCCGTCCTCCTCGGCGGGCAGCCGCAGCCCGCCGTAGACCGCGTCCAGGGCGAGTTCGAGCAGGTCGTCCTTGGTGTCCACGTACCAGTACAGGGACATCGCGGTGACGTTCAGCTCACCGGCCAGCCGCCGCATGGAGAACCTCGCCAGCCCCTCGGCGTCCAGCAGCCGCACCGACACCGCGGTGATCCGCTCCCGGTCCAGGCCGGAGGGCTGCCCCGCGCGCCCGCCGCGCCGCGGCGCCTCCCGCAGCCACACGCTGTCCCGTGCCGACCGCGCCTCCCGCTTCGCCATCGGCGCATCCTCCCGAACTCCGGCCGCTGGTCCAACCTTAGGGGCGCGGAGCCGCACCCCCGTGCGGCCGCCGTACGGGCGCGCTCGACCGCGCCCGGCCCGCGGCCGCACGCATACGCATACCCCCGGAGCCGTCGGACGCCCACCCGTTCCGCCTGCCGCAGGAGCCGGACCGTGGTTCCGTACAGCCACGGGTCTTCCTGGGTCGCCTTCAGCGACAGGGAGA
>NZ_JBSGDB010000709.1:0-3343 GCF_053602155.1 Streptomyces sp. NPDC004561 | reverse complement strand
AAGGCGCCGGGAGACCCGGGCGGAACGGCACCGCCGCGGCGGCGTTCGCGGCAAGGAGCGAGGCCGGTTCGAGGGGCGTCATCGACGCGGTGACCTTCCAACGGTGGCGGCACACGCCCTCCACCGGCACTCGAACCGCTCACGCTGTCCGCCGCAGCATGCACCGTCACCGCGCAATCCCCTGCAGCTCGGAGTGAGTTCCTCTCCGCCTGCCTCACGTACTGCGGCCTCGCATGACCGACCCACGGAAGGCCGCCCGGCCGGAAATCCGATTGCCCCTCCGCAGCCAACTGCGCATTCTGCTGAGATGCGTTTCTCCATCAACATCCCCAACTTCGGTGACTTCGCGGACCCCCGTAACGACGCGCTCACCCGGGCCCCCGCGGCCTCACTGCTGCGCTGGGCCCCCGAGCGGGGCATGTACCGGGCGGCCTCCCACCCCACCACCCAGATCCTGGAGCACGCCCTGGCCGCGCTCGCGGCCGACGCCGCCGACCTGCTCACCGGCCCCGACGCCGACCGCCTCACCGCCTGCGGCTCCCCGCCGTGCAACCGCTACCTGCTGCGCCACGGCCGCCGCCACTGGTGCTCCACCCGCTGCGGCGACCGCGCCCGCGCGGCCCGCGCCTACGCCCGCCGCACGGCCCAGGCGAAGGGCGAGGGAGCCGGCCCGGCGGGCGGTTAGCGCAACTCGCCGGGCCCGTGACCGGATCTCCCGTCACCGCCGGCGGGGAAGTCGATCTCGCGTCCCGTGAAACTGTGACCGAACACACCCGTCGTTGACGAGGACGGTGCTCGCACCCGCCTCAGCGCGCCGCGCACGGCCGCGTTCACGTCCTCCGCCATCATGGAGCGGCCCCGCTCGTAGTCGCGGCCGCCCGGCTGGAAATCGTCGGCGTCGAGCCCGGTGATGCCTTCCATGTCCACGCCCAGATACCGGCGCATGGCGTCGACCCCAGCCGACCCTACGTATTGTAGGTTCCCAACCGCCTGCGGCCACGTGGCCGTCCATACGCCTGTTCAACGGGGGATGCATGCAGGAAACGGAGACGGAACCCATCGGGGAGGTCTGTGTGCGCAGCCTCGCGCCGACCCTGACCCTGCTCGTGGTCAGCCTGGTCATCGCCGCCATCGGTGTGTACGAGCTGTGCGGCTTCGGTCTGCACAGCCTCGACCGGCGCCCCCACCTGTTCAGCGACGGCCTCGCGACCGGCGGGGTGATCGTCGCCGCGGTGGCGGCCGGGGCCGCGGTGGGCAACCTGGCCTGGACGCTGGCGGCCGCCCGGCGCGGTACGGAAAGGGTCGGGTAAGAGCGGATGCCGGTACGCTCCATTCCCGAAGTCCGCCCGGCCGCATCACCCTACAAGTTGTAGGGTCGAAGAGGCCCCGTCCCCCGACCAAGGTGACCAGTCACCATGCCCGCACAGCAGTCGACTCCGACCTCCACGCAGATCCCCGCCCAGCGCGGTACGCGCCGCGATTTCCCGCTGGCTCCGCCCAGCCCGCGGCTACGCGCAGCGGCGGCCTCGGTCACTGTGTGGTACCTGCGGCTGATAGCCGTGGTCAACATCCTCGCGGTGCTGTCCCTGCCGTTCCGGCAGGAGGTCCACGAGCACAACACCAGCAAGCTCTTCACCGCCCACCAGGTCCACCCGCACCACACCGGCGCCTTCTTCACGCCGTACCTGGCCACCGGCGGCCTGGTCTCGGCCGCGCTCGCGATCTTCCTCATGCTGGTGATGCGGCGCCGGAAGCGGGCCGCGTGGGTGAGCAACCTCCTGCTCGCCGGACCGCTCTTCGTGATCTACGTCCTCGGGCTCACCCAGGACCGTTACCAGGACCACGTCTTCAACTGGGTCTCCACCACCCTGACCGGCCTGTTCGTGGCCGCCCTGCTGATCGGGCGGCGCGAGTTCAACGCGGTCGGCGACCGCTCCAACCCGAAGCTGGCGCTCGCCGTCGGCGCGGGCGGCCTGCTCGTCACGGGCGGCCTCGGCACCCTGCTGGTGCACGCCACCAACAAGCTGCCCGGCGCCGGCCTCACCGACGAGATCTTCTACACCTACCTGCGCGGCATCAGCGTCGGCGTGTTCGCCGACCGCATCGAGCACGTGCACGCGCCCCGCTGGACCGACATCACGGTCAACATCCTGCTCGCCGCCGCCTTCTGCGTCGTCCTGTACGCCTGCTTCCGCTCCCCGCGCGGCCGTCAGCTGCTCACCGCGGGCGACGAGGAGAAACTGCGCGCGCTGCTCGACCGGCACGGCGCCCGCGACTCCCTCGGCTACTTCGCGCTGCGCCGCGACAAGGCGGCGATCTTCTCCCCCAGCGGCAAGGCGGCGATCACCTACCGCGTCGTCGGCGCGGTCTCCCTCGCCTCAGGCGACCCCATCGGCGACCCCGAGGCCTGGCCCGGCGCCATCGACGCCTGGCTCGCCGAGGCCCGCAGGCACGCCTGGATCCCGGCGGTCATGGGGGCGAGCGAGGAGGCGGGCACGGTCTACGCCCGGCACGGCCTGGACGCCCTCGAACTCGGCGACGAGGCGATCGTCGACCTCGACGACTTCACCCTGGACGGCCGCGCGATGCGCGTGGTCCGCCAGGCCCACAACCGGGTCAAGCGGGCCGGCTACACCGTGCGCATCCGCCGTCACGAGGACATCCCCGCCGAGGAGATGGCCCACCTCATCGACCGCGCCGACCACTGGCGCGACGGGGCCACCGAGCGCGGCTTCTCGATGGCCCTGGGCCGCCTCGGCGACCCGGACGACGGCCGCTGCGTCATGCTGGAGTGCCGGGACTCGAACGACGAGCCCCGGGCCGTGCTCAGCTTCGTCCCCTGGGGCGAGAACGGCCTCTCCCTGGACCTGATGCGCCGCGACCGCGCCTGCGAGAACGGCCTGATGGAGTACATGGTCGTCGAGCTGCTCCTGCAGGCGAAGGAGCTGGGCGTCCAGCGGGTGTCGCTGAACTTCGCGATGTTCCGCTCGGTCTTCGAACGCGGCGCACGCCTCGGCGCGGGCCCCGTCCTGCGGCTCTGGCGCTCCACCCTCACGTTCTTCTCCCGCTGGTGGCAGATCGAGTCCCTCTACCGCGCCAACGCCAAGTACCGGCCTGTCTGGGAGCCCCGCTTCCTGCTCTTCGCCAAGACCAGCGACATCCCCCGCATCGGCCTGGCGAGCGCCCAGGCGGAGGGCTTCGTCACCCTGCCGAGGCTCCGGGGCCACTCGTAGACCACCGCGCCCGCCGGTCCGCGCACAACACCAAGGCGACCGTCGCCGAGGCCAAGCAGCTGGCCTGGCTGGTGGACCGCCCCAACACCCTCATCAAGATCCCGGCCACC
>NZ_JBSGDB010000708.1:0-3349 GCF_053602155.1 Streptomyces sp. NPDC004561 | reverse complement strand
CGGGGCGCGGGGGGCGTCAGCGGCGTCCGTCATGCCTGCCATGTTCCCGTACAGACGGCGTGCGCGCGTTCGGTCACGCGTCCGCGGGTACGCCCGTGTCCTCGGTCGTCGTCAGGACGGTGGCGCCCGGTGCGGGTGCGGTCGCCATGCGTACCGTGCGGCAGGTCCCGGAGGCGCGCAGGGCCTCGGCCACCGCCTGCGCCGACTCCGGGTCGCGGACGAGGAACGCCGTGGTCGGACCGGAACCGGAGACCAGCGCGGCCAGTGCGCCGGCCGCCCGGCCCGCGGCGAGGGTGTCGGCGAGTTCCGGGAAGAGGGAGAGCGCGGCGGGCTGGAGATCGTTGGAGACGGCGGCGGCGAGCGCGTCCGGGTCGCCCTTGGCGAGCGCGTCCAGCAGGTCAGGGGAGGCCACGGGCGCGGGGATGTCCCGGCCCTCGGCGAGCCGGTCGAACTCTCGGAAGACGGCCGGGGTGGACAGCCCGCGCCCGGCCATCGCGAACACCCAGTGGAAGGTGCCGCCGACCTCCAGGGCGGTCAGCTGCTCGCCGCGCCCGGTGCCGAGGGCCGCGCCGCCGACCAGGCTGAACGGGACGTCGCTGCCCAGGTCGGCGCAGATGGCGAGGAGTTCCGCGCGGGAGGCGCCGGCGCCCCACAGCGCGTTGCAGGCGAGCAGCGCGCCCGCGCCGTCCGCGCTGCCGCCCGCCATGCCGCCGGCGACCGGGATGTCCTTGGCGATGTGGATGTGCACGGCCGGCTCGATGCCCCGGCGCCCGGCGAGCGCGAGGGCCGCACGCGCGGCGAGGTTGGTGCGGTCCAGGGGGACCTCGCCGGCGTCCGGGCCCTCGCAGGTGACGCGCAGCTCGTCGGCCGGGGTGACGGTGACCTCGTCGTACAGGCCGACGGCGAGGAAGACGTTGGCGAGGTCGTGGAACCCGTCGGGGCGGGCGGCGCCCACGGCGAGCTGGACGTTGACCTTGGCGGGGACGCGGACCGTGACGCTCACTGCTGACCGGGCTCCTTGGGCTGTCGGGGCTGTGTCGATGCTGCTCGGTGTCAGGCGGCGCGCGGGCCGTTCTCGGCGATGCGGGCGAACTCCTCGACGGTCAGCGACTCCCCGCGCGCCTGCGGTGAGACGCCCGCGGCGACCAGGGCGGCCTCGGCGGCGGCCGCGGACCCGGCCCAGCCGGCGAGCGCGGCGCGCAGGGTCTTGCGGCGCTGCGCGAAGGCCGCGTCGACCACCGCGAAGACCTGCGCCCGGGAGGCCGTCGTCTTGATCGGCTCGGCCCGCCGGACGAGGGAGACGAGTCCGCTGTCGACGTTCGGCGCGGGCCAGAACACATTGCGGCCGATGGCCCCGGCCCGCTTCACCTCGGCGTACCAGTTGGCCTTCACGGACGGCACGCCGTACACCTTCGAGCCGGGCGCCGCGGCGAGCCGGTCGGCGACCTCCGACTGCACCATGACCAGCGTCCGCTCGATGCCGGGGAAGGTCTGGAGCATGTGCAGCAGCACCGGCACGGCGACGTTGTAGGGCAGGTTCGCCACCAGGGCGGTCGGCGCGGGGCCGGGCAGCTCGGTGACGTGCATCGCGTCGGAGTGGACCAGCGCGAACCGGTCGGCGCGCTCCGGCATGCGCGCGGCGATGGTCGTGGGCAGCGCGGCGGCCAGCACGTCGTCGATCTCGACGGCGGTGACCCGGTCGGCGGCCTCCAGCAGCGCCAGGGTGAGCGAGCCGAGGCCCGGTCCGACCTCGACGACCACGTCGTCGGGCCGTACCTCGGCGGTACGGACGATACGGCGGACCGTGTTGGCGTCGATCACGAAGTTCTGGCCGCGCTGCTTGGTGGGACGGACACCGAGCGCGGCCGCGAGCTCGCGGACGTCGGCGGGGCCGAGGAGGGCGTCGGGGGTGGGGCTGCTCACCCGACAAGGGTACGGGGCCGAACGGGCGCCCCTGCCGCGGGCGGACGTGCCACCGACAGGACTCGCCCGGTCACCGCGGCGCATGGTCACCAGGTACCGCTCACCCGGCGCCGCGCTCACCCACGCAGCCGCGCCCCGCAATGCGGCCACGGGGTCGTTCCCCGGCGGGAGTACAGCTTCTTCGCGCGGAAGGTCTGCTCCTCCGCGGGCGCGTCCTCCGGGCGTCCGGTGCCGCCGAGGCTGTGCCAGGTGTGGGCGTCGAACTGGTAGAGCCCGCCGTAGGTGCCGGAGGGGTCGACCGCGTGGGGGCGGCCGCCGGACTCGCAGGCGGCGAGTCCGCGCCAGTTCAGGTGGTCGGCGCCCTGCACGGAGGACGGCAGCGGCTTGGTGCCCACCTTCACCAGCTGTTTGCGCGGTCCGCTCACCACCTCGGCGCTCTCCTGGCGCGGCTTGTCGCGGACCCCGTTGACGGTGCGCAGCAGGTAGGTGATGCGCCGCAGTCCGGGCCGGCCGGGCTCCGCGACGACCTCGACGCCCTTGAAGAGGGTGGGGTCCTCGGCCCGCTCGACCAGGAACGGGATCTGTTCCTCGCGGGTCTCCCGGCTGCCGGTCACCCGCATCACGGTCACCGTCTGCCCGTCGCGCGGGAAGCTGCCGGGCGGGACGGAGGTGGTGTCCTGTCCGTGCAGGGTGATGCCGGCCTCCCGCAGCGCCTCGCCCACGGTGGCCGCGTTGGTGCGGATCGTACGGGTCCGGCCGTCCGCCATGATCGTGAAGGCGCGCTCGGTGCGCACGTCGAGCGCGAGTCCGGTGCGTCCGATGGTCAGGGAGCGCGAGGCCGACAGATGGGCGCCCTCGGCGCGCACGCCCAGCTCTTCCAGCGCGCCTTCCACCGTGCGGGCCGTCGTCCACACCTCGCGCCGCCGGCCGTCCAGGGTGAGCCGCACGGGGCGCCCGTAGCGCACCGCGACCTCGTCCCCGCCGGCGAGTGCGGTGCCGGGGGCGGGCGCGACCATGTCGTGCGGGCCCACGTGCACGCCCTCCTCGGCGAGCAGCTCGCTCACGTCGTCGGCGAAGGTGTGCAGGGTGCGCGGACGGCCGTCGACGCTCAGCTCGACCGCCTTGTCCTGGGCGACGAACGCGGTGGTGCCGCCGGCCAGGAAGGCGACCACCAGCGCCTGCGGCAGCAGGCGGCGCACGGCAAACTCCGGGCGCTCGGTGGAGCGCGCCCGGCGCCGGCGCCCGGTCCGCCCGCCGGCGGAGGTCTGTCCACCGGGTTCCGGTGCGCTGATCGCGACCGCGGGCAGGTCCTGTCCCCGTGACCCGGCGCCGGGCGCGCCCCGGCCCTGGCATGGGAGCAGCGGCTGGAGTGCGCCGGCCCGGAACCCGATGGCACCACCCTGCCTCGCCCTGCCCGACCACGCGA
>NZ_JBSGDB010000707.1:0-3362 GCF_053602155.1 Streptomyces sp. NPDC004561 | reverse complement strand
AGTTGCCTGCGTGTCACGACCACAGTCCTACCGGATTCCACCCCGGGAACAGAGCAGAACTCAGCAGCTGATCACGACATCACACAGGCCCTAGGGCCGCGGCGACGCGGCTCCATCTCCTCGTACGCGTGTTGAACTGCACGCGACCCACGCTATCCGAACCGGCACGGCGCCGAACTGCTGTGACGGTCCACTCACCCCGATCCGGGCCCGCCCAGACCCATCAGACGCGGCCGGCTCAAGTCTCGTCGGCCGAGTCCTCGCGCCTCGTGCTGGCAGCGTCACAGGCCAAGGCCCAGCAGCGGTGACGGTATTCGCCAGCCGCTCAACGTGCTGGGCACGGTGAGTGATCGCTTGGGGATCGTGGCGGCCGCGGGCAGCTACCAGAGCCAGCGGTCGAGGAACTCGGCCCAGATGAACCCGTGGTAGCCATCGAAGGCAGGCGGATCGATCTTCTTGAGTACGTCAGCGAGCCTGCTGAGCTCGGCCAGGGCTTCGTCCTCGCGGTCATCCGGATCGCTCAGGATCTCGGACTCGCTGACGTGCAGGCCGTAGTGGTGCAGGGTCCGCAGCCACAGGTCGATGGAGGAGTTGGCGAACCATGCCTCGCCTTGAGGAAGAACGTAGTAGACCGTCCCTGTGCCGGGTTCGACGCCGAACGACCATTGCAGTCCCGGCACGAGGTCACCATGGTGATTCTGGGTGAGGAGGTAGAGCGACCTACCAGCTGACGTCTGGAGTGCTGGAGCCGCCTCCACCTGGAACGATACGTACTCGATCAACTGATCGACGATAGGAATCCCGACATCAACAAGTAGCGCCTTCTGTTCCTCGGGGATCTGCCAGCCAGACACGACTGCCGAGTCTGCCCTTGTAACGTTCCCGGCGCCGGCCCAGGCAGTGAGCTCGTCAAACGTTGGCATGTGAGAGTCCTTCCGCGGCTGGCTGCGATGCGGACCCTATCGAGCAGGGCTGACAGGCACGTGGCCCCATCGGGGACGACACACTCCTCAGTGGCCGCCGGGGGCGTATCGGCTCCAGGTTCCACCGGCCTCGGTGACCAGGCGGGTGGTGGTCTTGTCGTGATAGCCGAGTGCCTTCGCGATGACGGGGCCCCGGGGCCTGGAGGACGAGCTGTCGGATCGCGGAGGCCCTGCCGCGCTGCGGCGGGACGCCGATCTCACGCAGATGGACTTGAAGGCTGACCGGTTTCATCGGCTGTCCGCGCCGGCGGCAGGGGAGGAGCCACTGTGAACTCCTGCTGCCGGCGGGACTGGATGTAGGGCCGCATCAGGTCGGCGACGGGCTCCGGCAGTGGGACGGCGGGTCTCCCAACTGGAGGGTGACGGTGGTCTCGTCGTCAGTAACGTCATCGATGGTGAGGCGAACGATGCGGCTGACGGGTTGCGCATGGAGGAGAACGAGCGCGGCGGGGCGACCCTGGCCCGCAAGGGCAAGGAGTCGTCGTTGAGGACCCGGCGGAGCATCGCGAGCGGGCGGTGCTGATGCAGCGGTTTCCGATCCTGGGTGATGACGGCGGGCGGCAGCCTGAGGCGGGGCATCCGGCCGTCTTCATGCACCACCGCAGGAATGACTGGGATGGACGGCCGGTGGCCAGGCTCTCAGCGTGCCAGACGTCGATGTCGGCCTGCTGGCACTGCCCGATGACACGGCCTCGGCTGGCGAGCCAAGCGAGGAAGGCACCAGCCTGGGTGACTTCCCGCTTGGTGTGGTTGGCCTGGGAGCGTCCGAGCGGTGCCTTCTCTGCCTTTGCCCGCAGGCGCCGCATCTGGTGCCAGGTGGCGAAGTGCCGGAGAAGCTGACGGTGTTCTGGTTCCTCAATGGTGGCGAGCCGTTCGGTCAGCCACCGCTGGTAGAGGAGGGGCCGAAGAAGGCACTGCGTGGATCGCCTGGGCGCGGGCCCATGCCGACCGTATCGACCCGGTAGTCCAGAGCCCAGGACTGCCGGATCTTCCCGCGTTCGCACCAGAGAACCTGCGCCCACATCTGCACGGCTGGAGCCCGGACGAGCCCAAGCGAGCATGACAGAGCTTCGCTCCGGCCTGAACGGCGTCCACCGCTCCCATGGGAGCCGGCACGCCACAGCCAGTGCAGACTGGCATCGTTCGTCTGACCCCCGAAGCCGTTGTCGTACCGATCGGGGACTGCGGTCCGCGCGTCAGTGCGGAGAAAATCCAGGGGACCAAAGGCCCGCGCGGTGCTACGGTCGGGCGCCATGAGCTGGCTTCCCGACGACTTCGTCCACCCCGTACGGGTACCGCTGCCGGGAGTCGGTCATCACCTGCGGCCGATCCGGGAGGCGGACACCCCGCTCGACTATCCGGCCGTGATGGGCTCGCGCGAGCGGCTGTGGACCATCTTCGGCCCGGCCTGGGGCTGGCCCGCGGCCACCATGACCTACGAGGCCGACCAGGCCGACCTGTTGCGGCACGAGAAGGAGATCGCCGCACACCAGTCCTTCAACTACGCGCTGTTCGACACGGCGGAGACGGCCCTGTTCGGCTGCGTCTACATCGACCCGCCGGAGAAGGCCGGCGCGGACGGCGAGATCTCCTGGTGGGTGGTGGACGAGCTGGTGAGCAGCAAGGTCGAGCAGGCCCTGGACACGCTGGTGCCGCAGTGGATCGCCGCCGACTGGCCGTTCGAGCAGCCGCGCTTCATCGGCCGAGAGATCTCCTGGTCGGACTGGCTCGCCCTGCCGACGCACCCCGACGCTTAGTCCGAGCAGTCGCCGTTCCGGCTCGTGCGTCGAGTCTTTCGCCGAGGCGTCCGGTCATCGGGCGCGATGCCGGTTTGTCATGGTTCCTCAGGCGCCGACATGGCGTCTTGAGCGCGAAGTATGAACTCGCGACGAGCCTCGTGCAGCGCCTCGATGGCCCGAGCGTCGACCCGTACCCCTCTGTGCGCCACCCGCTATCCACGCACCACGCGCCATCAGCGCAGGCCTCAAGGAGATCGAGTACCCCGGCCATCCGTACTACTTCATGGCCCCAGGGGGACAGGTGTTCACGATCGCCCCACTCGCTGAGTCAGGCATGTGGCGATAGCGGCGAGGTGCCTACGGAGCCCGGCCCTCTGTGGAGCGTCGTCGGTGAACTCGATGCTGAGATTGCCGACTGCGGGGAAGCGGACGATCAGCATCGGCTCGGCGATTCCCGGCAGGCTGACCGCTGTGACCGGGCAGCCCAGAGCCAGAACCCGAGAAACGACAGCACCCGGCCAGGCCGAAGACGTTGAGCACGCCCTTTGACTTCCTCCCCCTCCTGAAGGAGGGGGATTCCCTTATGCGGGGGTTGGGCCGGTCGCCCGGCTTTGGGGTTCCTGCTTCACGGACCGACCGG
>NZ_JBSGDB010000706.1:0-3364 GCF_053602155.1 Streptomyces sp. NPDC004561 | reverse complement strand
GGAGCAGGCGTTCCAGCCGAAGTGGTGCAGTTCGTTGCCCAGATCGGGCAGCTCGGGCCGGACCGCGTGCTGACCGTGGTGTCGCGCGGCGGGCGGCCCGATCTGACCGGCGACGCCCTGGAGCACGTACGGGCCCCGATCCTGCTCATCGTCGGTGACCAGGACCACGAGGTGCTGAAACTCAACGAGGAGGCGGCCCGGCGGCTGCGTGCCCCGCACTCCCTGTACGTCGTCGCGGGGGCCACCCATCTGTTCGAGGAGCCCGGGGCTCTGGAACAGGTCGCCGACACGGCCAGGCGCTGGTGCGACGAGCGCCTGCGGTCACGGAGCGAGGAGGCGCGGGAACAAGGGTGACGAGGGGGTGTCGTTTGGATCAGGTTGACCGTGAGGAACAGCGCGTGCCGGCCGACCCGAGCGGGGTTTGGTGCGTGCAGCTGCAAGGCGGAGGAGGGACGACGACAACGCCGCAGATGGGCGTGCCGGACCCCGCGGCGCCGGGATGATCCGAACGACACCCCCTAGGTCCTGCCGGCGGGCACGCGGTGGCCGTCAGCTCAGGTCCGGCCGGCCGAAGAGTTCCGCGTAGCTGGTCGGCAGATGTGACAGCAGGTCGCTGACCTGCCCGCCGGAGACCGCGTCGGCGAGGGTGGACAGCACGGCGCTCGCGTCCCACTCCGCGGTGCGCGGCCGGGCGCCCGTCTGCTGGGCCACGCGCCGCAGGAACTCCTCACGTCCGAAGGACTCGACGCAGCCCCGGTCCAGGTGCAGCGCCTCGTCGAGCGGAGCGGGCAGGTGCGCCGCCAGGTCGTCGGCCTCCTCCGGGGTGATCCGCGTGGCGAGCGTCCACAGCACCGCCGTGCTGACGTGCTCGGCCTCCTCCTGGCTCCGGTACTCCCCGCGGTCGCGGACTCGGGTCAGAAACTCCGCCAGCTGCACGGTGACCTCCTGCTGTCGGTCCGCGGACGACCGCGGAGCCTGTCGCCACCCGGGCGACGCCACGGAATGCTTACTCCAGGGTGCGCGGCCACGGCCCCGGCTGCCCGTCGGCGGCGACGGGACAACGGTCGACCCGGCATACGCCCTGGTGGTACGGCACGGAGCCGGCCGAGTACCCGGATGGCCGGCATGCCCGGAGCCGTCCCACCCGGCCGGGTCGTCACGCCACGCGCCCGAGCGAGCCGGCACGGTGGCAGCCTGTGGCCAAGCCGCCCACACGGCCCGGCCGTCACGCCACGCGCCCATAAGTCGGCTCCGCACGCAGGGAGCCGTCCCGCGGGGCCGCCGTTCACACGTCCACGGTCGCCGTGCACGACCACCCGAGCGCGTCCGGCCCGATCCGCACTCCCTGCCAGGAGACGCCCCTGGGTACCGCGCCCGTGATCTCGACGTCCGCGAGGTCGGCGACCGACAGCCGCGCCTCCACTCCGCCGTCGCCGACGGCCGTCACATCCACGTCCACCGGCACCCGGCCCGCCGTCTCCAGCCGGAGGACCACCTCGTCCAGCAGCGCCACCAGCAGGTCCTCGTCCCTGCCCCGGGCCGGCCGTATCCGCTCCACGGCGCGGGGCCGTGCGCCCGAGACGTCCGCGAAGCTGTCCACCATGGCGCGCACGGCCTCCGCCAGGCAGTGCTCCCGGGTGGTGCCCCAGGCCTGCACCCGGGTGTCGGCGCTGTACGGCACCGACCGGTGGCCGCTCTCGCCCTCGCGCCGCGCTCGCAGTTCATCACCGATGTCACCGACCATGACCACCAGGTGTCCCTTCTCCGCCCCGATGGACCGCCCCACGTTCGATTCGGGCGCGCGCCGATGGCAGCAGGGCCCGGATCCGCGCCCCGTCCACCGTCAGACGCCCACGGGCCAAGTCTGCTCCTCCTGGCTCTCGGCGGGCAGGGGGTGCAGCGGAGTGAGGGCCTGCGTGTGGTCCAGGTGGCAGAAGGCGTCGTAGCGCTGGGCCAGGACCGTCGGCACGTAGTTGGCGACCTGCTCGAACCCCGGCCGGTACACCACGCCGATCGCGCGGTGCCCGTGCTCCTGGTGGAACCACTCCGCCCGGCCGGTGAGGGGCGGCCGCTGGAGCTGCACGTGCGGGAAGACGAACAGCGCCCGCGCGCCGGGCAGCGCACGGTGCAGCAGCTCCTCCAGGCTGCCGGAGTGCGCGGGCGGCACGTCCATGACGCGGGGGACGTCGCCCCAGGCGTCGGCGGCGATCACCGTGCCGGTGTACGAGCCGAAACCGACCAGCACCACACCGTCGCCCATGTGCCGTTCGCGGACCAGCTGGCCGACGTTGATCATGCCGGTGTCGGCCATGTCGGTCGCGCGGGCGTCCCCGATGTGGGTGTTGTGCGCCCACACCACCGCCTTGGCCCCGGGACCGTGGTGTTCCATCAACCGGTCCAGGGTGTCGGCCATGTGGCGGTCGCGGATGTTCCAGGACTCGGGCCCGCTGTCGAGCATGGCCCGGTAGTAGCGCTCGGCGCCGGCCAGGACCTCGGCGTTCTGCCGGGCCGCGAACTCGGCGAGGGGCCCGTCGGCCGCCGTCACCTGCGCGGCCCGCTGCCGCAGCTCGGTGAGCAGGGCGACCACCTGCGGCGCGCAGCCCTCGGGCGTCAGCCGGGTGGCCAGCACATAGGAGTGCGGGTCCTCGGCGTACGGCTCGAGGCAGTGGTACGCCTCCAGTGCGGGCTCGACATGGTCGGGGTCGTGCTCGCGGAGATGCCCGAGGACCGCGTGCAGCGATTCCCACAGGCTGTACACGTCCAGGCCGAAGAAGCCGACCCGCTGTCCTGCGGGGCGTCCCTCGTTGTGCCGGCGCAGCCATCGGGTGAAGGCGGCGACGTCGGTGTTGCCCCACATCCAGGCCGGCCAGCGGCGGAAGCCGGCCAGCACCTCCGCGGGATCCTCCGGCGCGTCCGGTGCCCCGACGACCGAGGCGTGCACGGCCTGGCAGTCGGGCCAGTCGCCCTCCACGGCCACGAACGAGAAGCCCTTCTCCTCGATCAGTCGGCGAGTGAGCGCGTCCCGCACCTGGTAGTAGTCGGCGGTGCCGTGGGACGCCTCGCCCAGCAGCACGTAGCGGGCGTCACCGATGCGTTCGAGGAGCGGATCCAGCGACGCCGGACCGGTCAGGGGCAGGGCTTCGTCCAGGATGTGGATCTGGTCGATGTCGGCCACGGCGACTTCCTCTCCCGGGTCTCCGCCAGGGTCCGGCGCCGGGTTCCCGCCCGCGGTCCTTTCAAAACGACGTGGGCCCTGTCCCGGGAGTGGTAGGAGATCGCCGCGGAGCTCGGCGTCAGCAGGCAGGCCGTGCACAAGAAGTACGGGAGGCAGTGATGTTCGAACGCTTCACCAAGGACGCCCGCG
>NZ_JBSGDB010000705.1:0-3370 GCF_053602155.1 Streptomyces sp. NPDC004561 | reverse complement strand
GTCGCCCTCGGAGCCCGCTTCGACGACCGCGTCACCGGCAGGCTGGACAGCTTCGCCCCGTACGCCAAGATCGTCCACGCCGACATCGACCCGGCGGGATGTGCTCGCGCTGGGGGTGCACGGTCAGCTTGATCGGCTTGCCCGGGCCGCTGGGACAGGCCGGCCGCCGCTCGTCACTCCCAGGCAGGACACCATGCGGTGTGGTCGCTGTTGTGCCCGGCCGGATCACGCCGGGGAAGACTCGGACGGCAGAATTCTCGTCATGAGCGAGGACATGGACGATGCCGCGGGCCGCCTGGCCAGGATCGAGCGGCTGCTGGAGAGCGGTGGGCGGGAACTGGCGCCCGCCTGGCGGCGGGCGACCAGCGGCGAGCCGCGCTGGGCGGTGACCGCCGTGATCCTGGTGGCGGTGGCCCTGCAGCTGACACTGCCGCACCGGCTCACGCTCCTGCGTCCGGTCTGGGTACTCCCCGCACTGGAAGTGGCACTGCTGGCCGGTCTGATCGCCGGGAATCCCCGGCGTGTGGAGCCCCGGACGCGGCGGCTGCGGTTGCTGGGCCTGGTCCTGACCGGTGTCATCAGCCTGGCGAACGGCTGGGCGGCGGTCAGGCTCGTGGGGGACCTGGTGGCGGGCCGCGGCGGCGAGAACGCCGGGCCGCTGCTGGTGACCGGCGGTGTCATCTGGCTGACGAACGTCATCGTGTTCGCCCTGTGGTACTGGGAGTCGGACCGCGGCGGCCCGATGGCCCGGGTGCGGGGGCGGAACCAGTTCGCCGACTTCCTCTTCGTCCAGATGCAGAGTCCGGAGCTGGCGCCCCCGGACTGGGAACCGGCGTTCCTTGACTACCTGTACCTGTCCTTCACCAACGCCACGGCCTTCAGCCCGACCGACGTCATGCCGCTGTCCCGCTGGTCGAAGATGCTGATGATGCTGCAGTCCTCCATCTCCCTGGTGACCGTCGTCCTCGTCGTCGCCCGGGCCGTCAACATCCTGAAGTAGCGGCGCGGGGAAGCGGCCTCGTCCGCGACGAGGCCGAGGCGCGGGTCAGGGACGGGGCAGCCCTTCCTCGCGCGCAACCTCGCCGCCGGGGTGGCGTGAGCCGATCGGCAGCAGCGCGCGCCGATGCGTGTCGTTGATGACGGTGGCCGCCGAGGCGTACCAGGCCATGAGACCGGTGGCGATGCCGAACCAGCCGCCGACCTCGGTCATGGGGTGCGGCGGGAGACCGGTCTGGAACGCGCCGATGGCCAGGAAGAGATAGGTCAGCGTCAGCAGGACGAGCACGGCCAGGACGGCCATGCTGACCCGCAGCGCGGCGATGGCCATATAGGCGGTGAAGATGCACCACACGATCAGGTAGAGGCCCAGCGCGTTGTGCGAGGGGCCCGCGAGCGGCAGCCGCGGCACCAGCCACCAGTAGGACAGCCAGAAGGCACCGTAGGACACGAACGCCGTCGCACCGAAGGTGTTGCCCCGGCGGAACTCGAACAGCCCGGCGGCGAACTGGGCCAGGCCGCCGTAGAACAGGGCCACCGCCAGCACCGGGAAGATCGCGGCGGGTTCCTTGATGAGATTGGTGTTGATGATCGACAGCAGCACCGTGGTCATGGCGAAGCCCGCCAGACCCAGCGGGGCCGGATCGCCCCAGCCGGCCGGCCGGGGATCCGCCGCGCCTTCCCGCTTGGGGAGGGGACCGCTCGTTTCATGAGTCATGGCCGGAATCCCTTCGAATGAAGGCGGAACCGGATTCAGCCGGCATCCGGCCGGCACCCGCGCCATGTCCACGGGGGAGCCCGCGGGCAGCGCCGAAGCCACCCGAAACATCGACTGCACCTTTTACCACATTAGTACCCATTTTTCGCCACTGTCACTCTGTCAGGCGCGGACCACTGGGGTGACCGCCGACGTGCGGCGAAACGGAACGGTCAGGGCAGGATCGAGTCGACGTACCCGCCATCGACCCGCAGGGCTCCCCCGGTGGTGGCCGATGCCTGGTCGGAGCTGAGGTACACCACCATGTGGGCGATCTCCTCCGGCTCGATCAGCCGCTGCAGCAGGGACTGCGGCCGGTACTCGCGCATGAACGTGCGCTGCGCCTCCTCCCAGGGCAGGTCCCGGTCGACGAGTTCGTACACGAAGTCCTCGACGCCACCGGTGTGCGTGGGCCCGGCGATGACGGAGTTCACCGTCACGCCGGTGCCGGCCGCCTTCTTGGCGAAACCGCGGCTCACCGCCAGCAGCGCGGTCTTCGACATCCCGTAGTGGATCATCTCCGCGGGGACGACGACCGCCGAGTCGCTGGCGATGTACTGGATCCGTCCCCAGCCGCGTTCGGTCATGCCCGGCAGGTACTGCCGGGTGAGTCGTACGGCGGCGAGGACGTTGACCTCGAAGTAGCGCCGCCATTCCTCGTCGGTGATCTCCAACGGGTCGGCGGTGCCGAAGACACCCAGGTTGTTGACCAGGATGTCCACTTGTGGCAGGACCTCCGCCACTCGGGCCGCGCCTTCCTCGCCTGCGACGTCGGCGGCCACCGGCACCAGGTCGGCGCCGGGTGCCTGCCCGGACAGCGATGTGACGCTGTCGGTCACGCGCTGCTCGTCGCGGCCGTTGACGCCCACGCGGGCCCCGGCCCGGGCGAGGGCGACGGCGATGGCCGCGCCGATGCCCTGCGTGGAGCCGGTGACCAGTGCGGTGCGTCCTGTCAGGTCGATGTGCATGGGCGGGCGGATTCCCTTCGTGCGAGAACGGATGCCACGGTCCGTCACGTGCGCCGGTCCGGCGCGCCGAACCGGCGAAGGGCGCGAGCCGCTCGGCCTGTCGAGCCTCACAGCCCTGCTCTCTCGACGCCGTCGCTCGCGGAGGGGAAGGCCCGCCCCTCGCTCAGTCGTTGATGTGGATCCGGTAGGCGAGAGCGGTGACGCGGAGGTCACCGTTGTCGACCCACTGCGGGAAGGCGAGTGTCTTGTGGCTGGTCGCCGCGGGAGGGGTGACCTCCAGGTAGGAGGCATGGACGGCGTCCGACGTGCCGGTGTTGGCGTGCGTCCAGGATATGACCGCCTCCGCGCTCTGGCCCTTCCGGAGCGTCAGCGTGGACTTGGCGGGGCTCTTGGCGTACCAGGTGTCGCCCCAGTGGGTGGTGGAGCGCAGCGTCCGGTGAGCGGCGTTCTCCAGGCCCAGGCCCGGGTAGCCCCGCAGCAGGCAGGTGTGTGCGCCGGTGTTCTTCAGCTTGAGGACCACCCCCTGGTGGTTCATGCCGCCGGCCAGGCCCTGGCCGAAGGAGGCGGTCAGGCCGGAGACGGAGCAGGTCGGCGTCGTGGCCCCGGCGGCCTGCGCTGCTGGTCGACGAGGAGCTGCCCCGGGACGAGG
>NZ_JBSGDB010000704.1:0-3376 GCF_053602155.1 Streptomyces sp. NPDC004561 | reverse complement strand
CGTCCCGGCGTTTGGGTTCCGGTCGACAACCAGGCGGGTTGATCGCCTGAGGCTCAGTGCGAACTACCTACGAACTTCCGGCGCAGGACACTAGCGCGCCGCGCGCACGTATCCGGCGCTGCCCGGGGTGGAGACCTCCCGGTCCCGGCGGACGATGCTGAGCCGGTCGCCCCAGTGGGCGAGGGCCTTGCGCAGCCCGCCGGCGGTGTACTCGATGTCCACGACCCGGTCGTCGAACGCCTTCGCGTACACGTTGCACTCGTCGTACTGCCCGCACTCCTCCGTCACCGCGAAGTCCAGCCCGGCCCGCCGGCGCTGTCCGGCCAGTTCGGCGGTGTTCTTCTGCGCGACGGCCAGGTGCCGGGCGTGGGCGTGCCGGGAGAGCAGGGTCATGAACGCGGTCGCGTCGGCGGCGGTGAGCAGGCGGCCGGAGCGCGTGTAGCTGTCGTAGTTGTCCGGCTCGACGGCGTCGAAGCCCTTGCGGGCGCAGCCGTCGATCCACCGGTTCACCCGCTCGGCCACCCGCTTCCGCTTGGCCGGGGTGCCGATGTCGAGCAGCGGCTCGTTCCAGTCCTCGTCGATGACGACCTTGCCGTGCGCGTCGCGCAGCAGCAGATCGGCCGGCCAGGAGGAGCGCTCGGCGGGCTGGGCCTGGAAGGCGTTGACGTAGCAGATGTTGTACAGGCCGGGCGCGGGGGAGTCGGACCGGTCGCGGCTGACGATCCGCACGCCCGCCGGCGGCGGGTACGCGCCGCCGATCTGGTAGTCGAACCCTGCGTTCAGCGGCGGCAGACGCACCGCTTGGGCCTTCGGCGAGCCGCCCGGCTCCTTGCCGTCCTTGCCGTCGGCGGAGCACCCGGTCAGGGCCGACACGGCGGCGGTCAGGGCGAGCACTGCGGCGCCGGCGGCCCGAGCGGGACCCGCGGCGCGGAAAACACCCTTGGGGGGCAAGTCCGCTCCATCCTGCCCACGCCGGGCGGCGCGGCACGTGTCAGGATCAAATCGCCCGCACACTTCGATCGTCAAGTCGGCTCAGGGCCACGTCGTAGGCTCGGCTCCGACCCACCCGTCCCGAAGGCAGGAGCAGCAACGATGCAGTACGTGAAGCTCGGTTCGACGGGCCTGGACGTCTCGCGAATCTGTCTGGGCTGCATGACCTACGGGCTGCCGGACCGCGGTACGCACGAGTGGACCCTCGACGAGGAGGCGTCCCGCCCGCTCATCCGGCAGGCGCTGGAGGCGGGCGTCAACTTCTTCGACACCGCCAACGTCTACTCCGACGGCACCAGCGAGGAGATCGTCGGCAAGGCCCTGCGCGACTTCGCCGACCGCGACGAGATCGTGCTGGCCACCAAGGTCAACGGCCGGATGCGCCCGGGCCCCAACGGCGCCGGACTCTCCCGCAAGGCCGTCATGACCGAGATCGACCACAGCCTGCGCCGGCTCGGCACCGACTACGTCGACCTGTACCAGATCCACCGCTACGACCACGCGACGCCCGTCGAGGAGACGATGGAGGCGCTGCACGACCTGGTCCGGGCGGGCAAGGTCCGCTACATCGGGGCGAGTTCCATGTACGCGTGGGAGTTCGCCAAGCTCCAGTACACGGCGGAGCGGCACGGCTGGACGAAGTTCGTCTCGATGCAGAACCACTACAACCTGCTCTACCGCGAGGAGGAGCGGGAGATGCTGCCGCTGTGCGCGGACCAGGGCGTCGGCGTGCTCCCGTGGAGCCCGCTCGCCCGGGGCCGGCTCACCCGCGACTGGGGCACGGTCACCGGACGCAGCGCGAACGACAACTTCGGCAGCCGCCTCTACCTGGACGGCGACCGCTCGATCGTCGAGGCGGTCACGCGGATCGCGAACGACCGGGGCGTGCCGCGCGCCCAGGTGGCCCTCGCCTGGCTGCTGCACCAGGGCACGGTGGCCGCGCCGATCGTCGGCGCGGGAAAGCCCGGTCACGTCGAGGACGCGGTGGCCGCCGTCGAACTCCGCCTGAGCGACAAGGAGATCGAGGAGCTGGAGCGGCCCTACACCCCGCGTGCCATCAGCGGCCACTGACCGGTCAGTGGGGTCCGTGCGGCGTTGAAACCGGTGCCGCACGGACCGGCGCCCTCGCTCTCCGGCAGTTCGACCCGTGTACCGGACATGGTCAGCGTCCGGTAGTACGCCCCGATGCGCCGCGCCGAACGGCCCACGTAGTGCCCGATGAAGGAGCGCCGGAACCGGTCGGCGGTGCGGTTGGGGCCCGAGCCGTGCACCAGGCTGCCGTTGAAGAAGAGCACGTCACCCGGCGCCAGATCCACCGGCACGGGGACGAGTCCGGGCGGCGGCGGTACGTACTCACGGGCGAACGACACCTCCTCGTCCGCCACTTCGGGGCAGAAGAGGTCCATCCGGTGCGTGCCGGGCACCACTTCCAGGCCGCCGTTGTCCCGGTCGATCGGCTCGCACGCCACCCACGCGGCCACGCAGGTGCCCGGCTCCACCCGCAGATAGAAGTTGTCCTGGTGCAGTGCCTGCCCCCGCGCGCCCGGCGGCTTGAAGTAGAACATGCTCTGCGCGGCCAGCACCTCCTCCCCGAACAGCGCTTCGAGCACCGCCCGCAGCCGGGCGTCCAGGAGGAACTCCCGCGCCACTGCGCTGATCTCGTGCGGATGCATGACACGGGGATACCGGCGTAGCGGATCGGGGTCGGCCGGGTCCGGCGCGAAGTGCCCCGAAACGGGACCGGCCGCGTGCAGCGCCGCGAAGGCGGCGCACAGCCGGTCGACCTCGTCGTGGCCGAACAGGCCGCGTACGACGGCGTACCCGTCCTCGTCGAACCGCCGCACCGGCCCCTCGGGCACGATGGGGGAGCCGATGCCGGTGGCTGTCATGGTCCGCTCCTCGGTTGGGGTCGTCCTCGGCCCACCACGCTAGGGCGGCGCCCCCGACGGGAGGATGCCCATGCGTGCCGAGGACCTGCCCGCGACCGCTGCCGCCGGTGATCCGTCCCCGCCGCCCGGCCTGGTGGTGACCGGGCGCTACGACCAGGGACCGGACTACGGCGTCAACCGTCCCCGGGGTTCCACGAGTTGGCTGTTCACCTTCACCACCGCCGGACGCGGTCTGATCCGGCAGGGCGGCGCCCGCGCCGACGCGGGCGCCGGGCGGCTGGTGGTGCTCGCACCCGGCGTCGGCCACCGTTACGCCGTCGCGCCCGACGCCGGCCGATGGCGCTTCTGGTGGACGCACTGCCAGGCCCGGCCGTCCTGGACGCCCTGGCTCGCCCCGTACGCCGTCAGCGACGGCCTGTACGCGGTCACGCCTGCAAAGCGGGTTACGCGGGTTCGATTCCCGCCACGGCCTCTGTCAGAGGACTCCGCCCGCCTCG
>NZ_JBSGDB010000703.1:0-3394 GCF_053602155.1 Streptomyces sp. NPDC004561 | reverse complement strand
GTCACAACTGAACACCACATCGCACAGCCACAACTGAACACCGCAGAGCACAGCCACAACTGAACAGCTCGCTACGGATGAACGGTCAGGACCACCGCCGACGAGCTCTACGCCGCCAGCGACGCAGCCATGGCCGAGCTGACCTCCGGGGACCTCGAGGAGGCGATGGCCGGGCACCCGCCGATCGGGCGTCCCAGGCCCGGCGACCCGGCCTCCGCCCGTGAACAGCGCGGCATGGCCGGCGCCTCCGAGGAGCTCAAGGCGGAGATGCTCGAACTCAACCTGGCCTACCAGGAGAAGTTCGGCCATGTCTTCCTGATCTGCGCCACCGGCCGGACCGGAGAACAGATGCGGGACGCGGTCAAGGAGCGGATCGGGCACTCGCCGGAGCAGGAGCGCGAGATCGTCCGCACCGAACTGGGAAAGATCAACCGCATCCGCCTGGCCCGACTCGTCGAAGAGGACGCCTGACACCATGAGCACCAGCACCACCGCCTCCGTGTCCACGCACATCCTGGACACCTCGCTCGGCCGTCCCGCCGAGGGCGTCGCCGTCCACCTCTCCGCCCGCTCCGGGCGGGGCGGGGACTGGCAGGCGCTCGGCGGCTCCGCGACCGACGCCGACGGCCGGTGCAAGGACCTGCCGGCACTGCCGGAGGGGACGACCCACGTGCGGCTCGACTTCGCCGTCGAACCGTACTTCGAGAAGAAGCAAGCCGATGCGCAGCAGGACGCCCCCGCGAATCGGGACAGCGGACCGGGCGTGTTCTTCCCGGAGGTGGCGATCACGTTCGCCGTCGTACCGGGCGAGCACTACCACGTACCGCTGCTGCTCAACCCGTTCGGCTACTCCGTTTACCGAGGGAGCTAGCTAAATGACCGACAATTCCCGCCCTGCCCGCCCTGTCATCCTGGGACAGAACCAGTACGGCAAGGCCGAGAACCGAGTCGTAAAGATCACGCGGGACGGCGCCACCCACCACATCAAGGACCTCAACGTCTCCGTGGCGCTGAGCGGCGACATGGAGGAGGTCCACTACTCCGGCTCCAACGCCAACGTCCTGCCGACCGACACCACCAAGAACACGGTGTTCGCGTTCGCCAAGGAGCACGGCATCGAGTCCGCCGAGCAGTTCGGCATCCACCTCGCCCGCCACTTCGTCACCTCGCAGGAGCCCATCCACCGCGCCCGCATCCGCATCGAGGAGTACGCCTGGGAGCGGATCGAGACCTCCGACGGCAACTCCAAGTTCATCGGCGCGGACGAGGTCAAGCACTCCTTCGTGAGGAAGGGCCAGGAGACCCGCCTCACCCAGATCACCTACGACGGTGAGAAGTGGGAGGTCGTCTCCGGCCTGAAGAACCTGACGGTGCTCAACTCCACCCACGCCGAGTTCTGGGGCTACGTCAAGGACAAGTACACCACCCTCCAGGAGGCCTACGACCGCATCCTGGCCACGGACGTCTCCGCCCGCTGGCGGTTCAACTGGACCGACGACGAGCAGAAGATGCCCAACTGGGAGAAGTCCTACGAGCAGGTCAAGAAGCACATGCTGCACGCGTTCGCCGAGACCTACTCCCTGTCTCTGCAGCAGACGATGTACCAGATGGGCGCGCGCGTCATCAACAGCCGCAGCGAGATCGACGAGATCCGCTTCTCCCTCCCGAACAAGCACCACTTCCTGGTCGACCTGGAGCCCTTCGGGCTCAAGAACGACAACGAGGTCTACTTCGCCGCCGACCGGCCCTACGGCCTGATCGAGGCGACCGTCCTGCGCGACGGCTGCGAGCCGAAGATCCCGGTGGATCTCACCAACCTCTGAGCAACCCCTCTCTCGGCACCCGCGGCCGGGGCGACGCGCCCCCCGTCCGGCTCCCCGGCCGCGGCACTCAAAACTCCTAGGGTCCTGCCGTGCCCTCCCACTTCAGTCCACTGAGCGAAAAGGACGAATCATGGCAGCAGCCCAGCGCATCGTCATCGAGAACTGTTCGATCGCGACCGTCGACGCCGACGACACCGAGTACGCCTCCGGGTACGTCGTCATCGCCGGCAACCGCGTCGAGGCGGTCGGCGCGGGCAAGGCCCCCGAGGGCCTGGAGAACGTCGTACGCCGTATCGACGCCACCGGGCACCTCGTGACCCCCGGTCTGATCAACACCCACCACCACTTCTACCAGTGGATCACCCGGGGTCTGGCCACGGACCACAACCTCTTCAACTGGCTGGTCGCGCTCTACCCCGTCTGGGCGCGCATCGACGAGCCGATGGCGTACGCGGCCGCCCAGGGCTCGCTCGCGATGATGGCCCGCGGCGGCGTCACCACCGCCATGGACCACCACTACGTATACCCCCAGGGCTCCGGCGACCTGTCCGGCGCGATCATCCGCGCCGCCCGTGAGACGGGTGTCCGCTTCACCCTCGCCCGCGGCTCCATGGACCGCAGCGAGAAGGACGGCGGCCTGCCGCCGGACTTCGCCGTCGAGACCCTCGAGGGCGCGCTCTCCGCGACCGAGGCCACCGTCCAGGAGCACCACGACGCCTCCTTCGACGCGATGACCCAGGTCGCCGTCGCCCCCTGCTCCCCCTTCTCCGTCTCCACCGAACTCCTCAGGCAGGGCGCCGAGTTGGCCCGCCGTCTCGGCGTACGGCTGCACACCCACGGCTCCGAGACCGTGGAGGAGGAGAAGTTCTGCCACGAACTGTTCGGCATGGGCCCGACCGACTACTTCGAGTCCACCGGCTGGCTCGGCGAGGACGTGTGGATGGCGCACTGCGTCCACATGAACGACTCCGACATCGCCGCCTTCGGCCGCACGAAGACCGGTGTCGCGCACTGCCCCTCCTCCAACGCGCGCCTCGCGGCCGGCATCGCCCGCGTCCCCGACATGCTGAAGGCGGGTGTCCCGGTCGGCCTCGGCGTCGACGGCACCGCCTCCAACGAGTCCGGCGAACTGCACACCGAACTGCGCAACGCCCTGCTGATCAACCGCCTCGGCGCACACCGCGAGGCCGCTCTCAACGCCCGGCAGGCGCTGCGTCTCGGCACCTACGGCGGCGCCCAGGTCCTCGGCCGGGCGGCCGAGACCGGCTCGCTGGAGGCCGGCAAGCTCGCCGACCTGGTGCTCTGGAAGCTGGACACCGTCGCCCACTCCTCCATCGCCGACCCGGTGACCGCCCTGGTCTTCGGCGCGGCCGCCCCGGTCACCGCCTCCTTCGTCAACGGCCGTCAGATCGTCGAGAACGGCCGCCTGCTGACCGTCGACGAGGACGCCATCGCCCGCTCCACGCGGGACGAGGCCCAGCGCCTGGCGCGGATCGCCGCCCGGGCCTGAGCCCCCTGACTCCGGCCGGGAGGGACGGCTCCCGGCCGGCACCCGTGCCTCCTCTCGCCTC
>NZ_JBSGDB010000702.1:0-3394 GCF_053602155.1 Streptomyces sp. NPDC004561 | reverse complement strand
CCTCGGCACGGGCTGGCGGCACTGGTTCTACGCGGAACGGCCGAGCCTGTTCCGGCGGCTGCCGGGGCGCACCCGGGCCCGGATCGCGGCCGGTGCGCCCGGCCCGGCGGGGGCCTGGTGGCTGCGCGAGCGGGTGGAGCGCCAGGTGGAGGTGCTGCTCGGCCGGGAGGTGGTGGCGGCCCGCGCGGTCCCGGGCGGCCTGCGCCTGGAGACGGCGGGGCGGCGAGGCGGGGCGGCCACGCTGGAGACCGGGCACGTCATCGCCGCGACCGGCTACCGTGCCACCCGCGAGCGGCTCCGGCTCCTCTCGCCCGACCTGCGCGCCCTGCTGGCCACGGGCGCCGGCGGGGCGCCGGAGGTGGGGCCGGCCTTCGAGTCGTCGTATCCGGGGCTGTTCCTGGCCGGCCTCGTCACGGCCGCGAGCTTCGGCCCGGCCATGCGGTTCGTGTACGGCGCGACTTTCACGGCCGGCGCCCTGGTGCGCGGCGTCGGGCACCGCCTCCGCGCCGGTCCGGCCGGCTGGCCCGTCCCGGCCGCCCGCCCCGCCGCACCACCGCGTCCGGTGCGGCGCTGAGTGCGGTGTCGCGGCGGGGCACGGCGGCTTGTGGAGCGGGCTCGCCCGCCCCGGGGAACAGGGCGGCCGCGGGGTGCCGGCCACTCGGGTCCGGCACCCGGCGCGCTACCGGCGGGCGGCCGTCCGGCCGCGGCGGTACAGGATCGCACCGGCCGCGATCAGCATGGCGCTGGCGGCCGAGGTCCCGATCATGGCCTCGGCGTTGCCACCGGTGTGCGAAAGGCTCGGCCGCGACCAGTGGTGGTGCCCGCCGTACGAGGGCGGGGTGTCGTCGCCACCGGGGGGCGGGGTGTCCTCGCCGCCGTACGGAGGCTTGGTCTCCTCGTTGCCGTACCCGGGCGGAGTGCTCTGACTGCCGCTGGGCGAGGGCGTCGGCTCATCGCCGCCGTAAGAAGGCTTGTTCTCCTCGTCGCCGTATCCGGAAGGAGCGCTGTGGCTGCCACCGGGGGGCGTGCTGTGGTCGTCGCCGGGAGGCGTGGTCTCGTCGTCGCCGGGCGAAGTGCTGTCGTCGTCGGCGGAAGTGCTGTCGTCGTCGCCGTAGGAGGGCCTGGTGCTGTGGTCGTCCCCGGGCGGAGTGGTCTCCTCGTCGCTGGGCGGAGTGGTTTCGTCGTCGTCCCGAGGCGTGCTCTCGTCGTCGCCGCGCGGCGTGGTCTCGCTGCCGCCGGGCGGGGTGCTGTGGTCGTCGCCGGGGGGCGTCGTCTCGCTGCTGGTCGGGGGCGGGGTGCTGTGGTCGTCGGCGGGGGGCGTCGTTTCGCTGCTGGACGGGGGCGGGGTGCTGTCGTTCCCGCCGGGAGGCGTCGTCTCGTCGCCGTTGCCGTCACGGACCGGGGTGCCGGGGTTGCTCGGCGTGGTCTTTGAACCGCCGGTGTTCGCACAGGAGTTGCCGAACGCCGGGTTCAACGCCGCGACCACGTCGACGGAGTCGCCGCAGACGTTGACCGGGACGTCCACCGGGACCTGGATGCTGTTGCCGGACAGCACGCCGGGTGAGCCCTGGGCGGCACCCTGCGCGTTGGTGTCGGCGAGCGCGGAGCTGCCGCACAAGGACAGCACGCCGGTCGCCGCGGCGGCGGCCACGACCATGCCCTTGCTGAGGGTCTGTCGCAATCTCATAGTCTTCCTGCTCGAAGAAGTGGGAAGGCGAAGGCCGGCCCCGGAACGAAGAATCGACGGATCGACGGTCCGGGGCCGGCCTGAACGCAGCCGGTGGGGCTGTGCGGTACGGGGCGAACGTCAGCTGTTCGCGCAGCCGTTGCCGAGCGCGGGGTTCAGCAGGCCGATGACGTCGAGCGAGTCGCCGCAGACGTTGATCGGGATGTGCACCGGCACCTGGATCGTGTTGCCGGACAGGACGCCCGGGGAGTTGCTGGCGGTGCCCTGGGCCCCGGTGTCGGCGAAGGCGGGGACAGCTCCGCCCAGGACCAGGATGGCGCCGGCGAGAATAGCAGCGCTCTTCTTCATGAGGTTTCCCTTCTCTGCGGTCATGCCCCAGTTGACGGCCGAAGCCGAGCGAGCACAGCATGAACGGCTCGCACCATGACCGGCAGGTTGTAAAACGAGGGATAGACAGCGGAAGAAACCGTGGAACGCACGCACTCGCTTAATTCACTCGAACGCCCTCGCAGAATTGACACATCGGCCGATCTGACGGAGAAACAGCGACGGAGATTCGAGCGGGAGACACGGGTGGAGAATGCGACGAAAGCCGTACGGGCGGCGGCTCGAAGCGCAGGCGTGCTGCCCGTACGGCTTTCCGATCGGCTCGGCTCAGCTGTTGGCGGCGCCGTTGCCGGCCAGGACCGAGACGTCGTCGACGAGGTGCGACAGCGCCTCGTCGTTCTTCGCCTGGGTCGAGTTCTCGGCGCACTGCTGGTTCTGCGGCGAGGACAGGACCGGGACGTCCTGGACACCGACGTTGGCGAGAACGGCGACCAGCGACTGGGCGTTCGCCTTCGCCGGCAGGCCGACGCACAGCTTGTTGGCCGAACCCTGCACCAGGGTGGCCTGCGGGCTCATGCTGCCGCGGGTCACCTGGTTGCCGAACGTCTCGTGGGCGCCGTCGCCGCTGACCGACGTGGTGCCCGTGTCGTTGCCGATGGCAAGCGCCTGGGGGGCTGCCGCCGCCGACACACCGACGAAGGACGCGGCGACCGCCGCCGCGGCCATTGCCTTCTTCAGCATTTTCGCTTTCCTTTCCCTGGCTCCTCGCCAAGACGCACGTTCCTGCTCCGCATCAACCGGCCCCCAGCCGATTGGTTGCGGTGCGTCACCCGATCGGATCGTTCGGCGGCGCGAAATCGGTGGAATTCACGTATACGGCGCCCGGAACGCGCGGTTCACGCCCCTGTGTGGGCCATCGGAGTGAACCGGTGCAACCCATTGGTGCGACGGGCAGTTGAACCAGGACGCTCCGGTGGACGGGGTTTCTTCAGAAGGGAATGAGCAAGTGATCAAGAAGGTTCTGGCCTCCGCCGCGGTCGCCGTCTCCGTCGTCGGCGTCTCCGCCGCCGCCGCGTCGCCGGCCCTGGCCATCGGCAACGACACGGGTACGACGTCCTTCTCCGGCAACAACGCCACCCAGTCGTTCGGCAACTCGGCCACGTACGGCAACATGAGCCCGCAGATGGCGCTCATCCAGGGCTCGTTCAACAAGCCCTGTATCGGCCTGCCGGCCAAGCTGAACGCCCAGTCGCTGGTCGGCGCGCTCAACGTCGGCGTGCAGGACATCCCGGTCCTGTCCTCGCCGCAGAACCAGCAGTGCACGGAGAACTCGACCCAGGCCAAGGGCGACGAGCCGCTCTCGCACATCCTGGACGACAT
>NZ_JBSGDB010000701.1:0-3395 GCF_053602155.1 Streptomyces sp. NPDC004561 | reverse complement strand
GCACCCGGGGACGAGGCCGGCCAGGTCCTGCTCGCCTGGGTCGCGGCCCTCGCCCCGACGCTCGCGCTCGCCGCGATCGGGCTGCTCGGGTCGGTCGCGTTGGGCCGGTCCCCCATGGGGCTGCTGCTGCCCCCGATCGTGGCGATCGCGATGCAGGTCGCCCAGATGCTGCCGCTGCCCGTCGCCCTGCGTCTCGCCCTGCCCGGCTACGCCTTCATCGCCTGGAACGGCCTGTTCACCAGCCCGGTTCAGCTCGCGCCGCTCCTGGTCGGCGTCGCGGTCGGTCTGGCCTGGGCGGTGCTCGCGACCGCGCTGGCCTACGCGCTGTTCGTACGGCGGGATTTCACCAACCCGGCCTACGACGGTTCCGGGCGCCGTGCGATCACCGCCGGTCTGCTGCCACTGGCCGCGCTGACCGCCGTCGCCGTCGGCGTGATCGCCGTGGCCACCCCGTCGACGGGCTCCGGAATCGAGCAGGCCAAGGTCCAGCGGTCCCTCGCCACGGTGTTCGCCCACCTCTACCGCCTGCAGACGCGGCAACTCCACCGACCCGCCGTCACCGAGGCCCAGTTGGGGGCCACGGCGGCGTGCACCAAGAGCGACGGCCAGGCCGCCCAGGAGGGGGCGGGCAACGACTGGCGTTGCGTCGTGAGCTGGCATCTCCCCGGCGTCCCGGTGGCGGGGACGGCCATCTACCAGCTCGACATCACCTCAGACGGGCGGTTCGTGGCGGACGGTGACGGTCCGAAGGAAGTGAACGGCTACTTCCTGGTGCGGACTTCGACCGGTGACGCCCCGAATCCGCTGTGGCAGTTCGACGGCAACGTCGAGCTGCTCGGCACACACTGAAGGGAACAGTTCCGTGCAGGTAACACGTCAGCGTCGGATCAACGAGAAGAACAAGATCGACCTTTTCGGCAGACGCTTCGGGCGCCGGTCCATGCTGGTGACGGCGGGCATCGCGGTCGCTCTCGGCGTCACGGGCACCGCGGTCGCCTCGACGTATCAGTTCGGCACCCAGCAGGTCGGCGAGACCACGGCCAACGGCCAGGTCATCTCCAGCGACCAGTACATCAACCCCTACGGCACCCGCACCGTCATCAACGACGGCAAGATCATGTCGTCGACGGTCAGCCCGGACGGCGCCCACCTCGCGGCCTCGATCGCCGACGGCGACGCATCCCTGGTGGTCATGGACCTGGCCACGGGGCAGGTCAAGCAGAAGGTCGGCACCAACAAGGCGGACGACCTGCGCATCAGCAGCGGCGCCGTCGGCCAGGAGGGCCCGACCTACTCGCCCGACGGCAAGCAGCTGTGGCTGGGCCAGGCCGGCGGCTACACCAAGTTCACGGTCAACGCGGACGGCACCCTCGCCAACCCCACGGCCGTCTCGATCCCGGCCGACGGCTCCAAGCAGGCGCTGGTGGGCGCGGCCGTGTTCTCGGCCGACGGCTCCACCGTGTACTCCGCGGTCAACGGCCAGAACCGGGTGGTCGCCATAGACGCGGCGACCGGTGCCATCAAGCAGAGCTGGGCCGTCGGCAACGCCCCGCGCGGCATCGCCCTGGTCGGCGGCAAGCTCTACGTCAGCAACGAGGGCGGGCGCCCGGCCAAGGCCGGCGACACCACCCTCAACTCCTACGGCACGGACGTGGTGGCGAACCCGAGGACCGGCGCCAGCACCACCGGCACGGTCAGCGTCATCGACACCGCGCAGCCGTCCGCCGCCGTCGGCACCATCGCCGTGGGCCTGCACCCGACCGCGGTCTACGCGAGCAAGGGCGCGGTCTTCGTCACCAACACCGCCGACAACAACGTGTCGGTCATCGACAGCCGCAAGGACAAGGTCGTCCAGACCATCGCCACCCAGCCGTGGCCGGAGGCGTCGGTCGGTTACGAGCCGAACGCCGTCACCCTCACCGACGACGGCCGGCTGCTGGTGACGCTGGGCAGCGCCAACGCCGTCGCCGTGTACCGCTACACCTCCCCGCAGCAGCCCGCCCGATACGTCGGCCTGCTCCCGACGGACTACTTCCCGTCCGGGATCACCGCCGTCGGCAAGAAGGTGGTCGTCGCCAACACCCGTGGCATCGACGCCCGTCGCCCCGACAGCGCCGGCCACAACACCCACGACACCACGTCGAGCCTGACCCAGTTCACCCTGCCGAGCGACTGGGTCGTCAGGTCCGAGACGGCCAAGGTCTTCAAGCAGAACGGCTGGACCGGCAACTCGGTCGCGACGGCCAAGGGCGCGAGCCACACCAGGGCGGTCCCGGTCCCCGTGCGGCTCGGCGCGCCCTCGACGATCAAGCACGTCTTCCTGCTCGTCAAGGAGAACCGCACCTACGACCAGGTCTTCGGCGACCTCCCGCAGGGCAACGGCAACTCCTCGCTCACCCAGTTCGGCGAGAACGTGACGCCGAACCAGCACGCGCTGGCCCAGCAGTTCGGGCTGTACGACAACTTCTACGACATCGGCACCAACTCCGCCGAGGGCCACAACTGGCTGATGCAGTCGGACAACCCGGAGTACACCGAGTCGTCGGCCGGCGAGTACACGCGCAGCTACGACACCGAGAACGACGCCCTCGGCCACCAGAAGACCGGGTTCATCTGGACCGGTGCGCAGGCGGCCGGCAAGAGCGTCAAGGACTTCGGCGAGTTCCAGTCGATCGAGAGCAAGCCGTCCGGCGCGAATTGGCAGAACCTGTACTGCGACAGCAAGAACATGGCCGCGACCGGCGCGCAGACCGCCTACCCCATCAAGACGGGCTCGGCGATCCCCTCGCTCAACGACGTGTCGGTGCAGGGCTTCCCGCTGTTCGACCTCGACGTCCCGGACGTCTACAAGGAACAGATCTGGAAGCAGGACTTCGAGAAGAACGGCCCGGCGAACCTGAACATGTTCTGGTTCTCCAACGACCACACCGGCGGCCCGGCGAACGCGGCCGCCGAGGTCGCCGACAACGACCTCGCGGTCGGCAGGATGGTCGACGAGATCACCCACAGCAAGTTCTGGAAGGACTCGGCGATCTTCGTCGTCGAGGACGACTCCCAGGCCGGCCTCGACCACGTCGACGGCCACCGCGCCCCCGTGCAGGTCATCAGCCCCTACGCCAAGCACGGCACGGTCGACAACCACTACTACTCGCAGATCACCATGGTCCGCACCATCGAGCAGATCCTCGGGATCCACCCGATGAACCAGCTCGACAGCGCGGCCACCCCGATGTACGGCGCGTTCACGCAGAAGGCGGACGACACGCCGTTCACGGCGGTGCCCAACCGGACCTCACTGACCCTCAGGGCTGCGACGGGGACGCGGGCCATTGGTCCCGTATGCCCATGCGCGGGCGGGGCCATGCGACGGTTCGCCACTCTCGTACGGGCGCCTC
>NZ_JBSGDB010000700.1:0-3408 GCF_053602155.1 Streptomyces sp. NPDC004561 | reverse complement strand
CGACTCGCCGCCGTCCTGAGGCCGAAGGCCGACGCCGCCTGGCACCTCCACGAGCTGACGAAGGACCTGCCCCTGACGCACTTCGTCCTGTTCTCCTCGGCAGCCGGTCTGCTGGGCAACCCGGGCCAGGTCAACTACGCCGCGGCGAACTCCTTTTTGGACGCGCTCGCCGGACACCGCGCCGCGCTCGGGCTGCCCGCCCTGTCGCTGCTCTGGGGGCCCTGGGCCGACACGGACGGCATGGCGGCCCGCACCGACCGGGTCCACGGCGGCGCGGTACGCCCGGTCGCCCCCGAACAGGCCCTGGCGCTCTTCGACGCCGCCCTGACCGGCACCGACCCGGTACTGGCGCCACTGCCGCTGGACCGCACGCCCGGAGCGCTGGCCGCCGGGACACCCGTACCACCGCCGCTGCGCGGGCTACTGCGTCCGGCCCGGCCGAAAGCGTCGTCCGATCCGGCCGGGGACGAAGCCCCGGACGGAACCGAAGGCGCCTGGCGTGACCGGCTGGCCGACCTTCCCGCTGCCGAGCGAGTGACGACGCTTCAGGACCTGATCCGCGCCGAGGCAGCCGCCGTGCTCGGTCACACGGGCGCGAGCGCCGTCGACCGCGGCTTTCCCGAACTGGGCTTCGACTCGCTGATGAGCGTGCTGCTGCGCAACCGGCTGAGCCTGCTGACCGGGGTGCCGCTGACGGCCACCGTCGTGTACGACAGGCCGAGCGTGGAGGAGCTCGCGGCCCATGTGTACGCGGAGTTGAGTGATGCCCTGCCCGAAGGGGCGCCGGACGGGCCGGACATGGACGTGCCCGCGGCAGCACGGGCCGCCGGCGGCCCCGCCTCCTCGCCGCTCCTTGCGTCTTCGACACCGACCACGGCAGGGACAGCCACTTCCCAGACTCCGCGACCGCACCACTCGTCCGACCTGCGTGCGGCGCACGGCCCTCGCGCCGCTCAATCCCTTCCGGCCCTCTACCGGAAGGTCTGCGAGACGGGTGACGTGGTCTCGGCCATGCACCTGCTGGTGACCGCGTCCCTCGGCGCGCCGTCCTTCGGCAGCGACGACGCCGACCGGCACGAGCTGTCGCCGCTGCGCCTGGCCAGCGGCGCGGGCGGCCCGGCGCTCGTCTGCGTCCCGGGCTTCGCCCCCAACCTGGGGCGGCCCTGGCACGCGGGGCTCGCCCCCTGCTTCGACGGCGAACGGGACGTCTTCGAGCTGCGGCACCCCGGCCTCGACGACGGGGACGCCGTGGCGAGGGACCTGCGGACGCTGGCCGGGCTGCACGCGGCCACGGTGAGGCGTCACCTCGGCGGTCGCCCGTACGTCGTCGTGGGCCACTCCATGGGCGGTACGGCGGCGCACGCGGTCACCGAACGGCTGTCGGCCGACGGCGATCCGCCGGCCGGACTCGTTCTGGCGGACACGCACCACATCACACCGGACCGGGAAGCCGAACCCTGGCTGCTGGCCCTGCCCGCGCGAATGCCTCTGGCCATGGGCGAGCAGTTCGACGGCGCGGTGGACGACCTGACGCTGCTGGCGCTGGGCGCGTACACCCGGATGTTCCGCGCCTGGCAGCCACAGCCGACGCGCGTGCCCACCTTGTTCGTACGGGCCACACAGCCGTTGCCGGACATGCCGGAGCGGTGGCGGTCGGCCTGGCCGGGCGCCCATGACACGGCGGATGTCCCCGGCAGCCATCTGAGCATGCTCGAGGAGGACGCGCGCACGACGGCCGCGGCGGTACGCGACTGGATCGGAGCGCTCGGTACAACGGCCGACTGACGCCTGCCGCGACGCCGCCGTGGCACATCCCCGCCGCCCGGCGTGTTCCCTCCGCGCCGGGGGCGGAGGACGCGGGGCATTCGGGTTTGGTCGAAGCGCTGCGGCGCTGCGTGGGTTCTGGCAGAGCCTCGGACTGGCGCCTGGGGCCCTCGCCGTCCAGCACCCACCCCGCCCGCTGAACTACCGCGAGGGGCTGTACGGCCCGCCTTCCGGCGACCCGCGCTGCTTCGACCGGCCCGGCGACACCGGCTCCCGACAACGGGTTGTGCTCGGCCTAGAGCTGAGGTTCAAGGCCGCGGTTCGGCTTCGCCGCGGAAGTGGTCTGCGAGACGTCGTCGACCGACCGTGGGGGCGATGACGTCCTGGGTGAGGACGGTCAGGGGAAACTCAAGCACTCCGTGGATACGCACGGGGGTCAGCCGGCGCAGCAGCATCAAGCCGATCTTGAGCATGCCCAGCGGGAGATGGGTGATCCGGGCGGGCCTGTCCAGGGCCTGGAAGGCGGCTCGTGCGATCTGCTCGTGCGTGAGCAACTCGGGGCCGCCGAGCTCGATGACCCGGTCGTCGCCGGTGACGGCGTCGGCGAGGGTGGCCGCGACGTCCTCACCCGCGATGGGGTTGATGCGGAGGCCGCCTCTGCCGAAGACGAAAGCCCGGCCTTTGCGTGCCATGCGGAGGTAGTCCTCCATGTCCGAGAAGTAGCCGTTCGGATAGAGGATCGTGTGTCCCATCCCTGAGACCTGGAGTTCCTTCTCGAAGGCACGCTTTGCCTGGACGAGTGCCACTTTCTCCAGCCCCGGCGCGTGGACCACGGAGACGTACACGAACTTGTCGACATGCGCCCGTTGCGCCTCCCGCAGCAGGTTGAGGTTGGCCCCGTAGTCGACATCCCAGCACGTCAACTTGGCCGGCCTGCCCACGAGTCCGATGGTGCTGACGACCACGTCGACCCCCTCGCAACAGCCGGCGAGGGCATGGACGTCCGTGGCATCCGCGGTGATCACCTCGTCCACCAGGCCGCGGAGCGGCCCCAGCCGGTCCGGGTTGCGCACCAGTGCGCGGACCACATGGCCGCGTTCCTTGAGGTCCGGGACAACACGAGTCCCGAGATAGCCTGTCGCCCCTGCTACGAGGACCTTCACGCCTCTCCCTTTCTGGGTGGTCGATCGGTGCGGTGCCGGCCGCCCGAAGCCTGCCTCGGCAGATGCCGTGAGGCGCCGGAGTGAAGAGTCTGCCGATCTCATTACACCCGAGGACCGGGAGGCACGCCGTACGTCGCACCTGCCAACGGCACCCAGACAGAACGGAATTCATGCCGAAGTCGCCGATCCCTTGCCGCCCCTGGACCTGGCAGTTGCTCAGTAGTTGACCTTGGCTCGACAGGGTGAACTCCCCTGAAGCACCGGATGAGTATGGAGCGGTGGCTGTAGTTCTTGACGGGGGCGGTCTGACCACTGAGGGGCGCCGGCGCCGAGAGACGATTCGGGTCGACTGGCCCGTATCGAGAGTAATAGTCAAATCTTGTGGATAGTTCGCCCCGCCGATCCCGGAACAACGCCCGGCTCGGTGATCGCTGTCAGGAGTGCAGCGGGCCATAGCTCACGAAGAAGTGCCCGGAGGCGT
>NZ_JBSGDB010000699.1:0-3425 GCF_053602155.1 Streptomyces sp. NPDC004561 | reverse complement strand
TCGTCCCGGCGTTTGGGTTCCGGTCGACAACCAGGCGGGTTGATCGCCTGAGGCTCAGTGCGAACTACCTACGAACTTCCGGCGCAGGACACTAGCAGGAAGTAGACCCCGACCCGGGACGGCAGATCACGCAACCGCCGCTGCACCGTCCGCGTCTCCGCCAGCACCGCGTCCACCAGCTCGAACGGCACCACGGCGATCAGCTCTCCCAGATGGCCCGGCGCGAACCGGCCCGCCGCCACGGTCACCGAACGGGTGATGGCCGTCAGCGCGGACGGCAGGACAAAATGAACCCGCAACGGAGCTCCTCACGTACAAGCTGTCTTGGTCGACTGCCTGCACCAACGAGCTCCGTCGCTCTGCGTCGGAAATCCTTCAACTCACTTGCGTGACCTGCGAAAACGCTAACTTCCCGGCCTTGGGCGAAGCCCCGTACAAACCTGCCGACGCGAACTGCTGGACCGCACCTTGGTCTGGAACCAGCGGCACCTTCTCCATGCACTACTGAAGTTTGAAGAGCACTACAACTCCCACCGGCCGCATCAGGGCATCGCCAACGCCCGCCCGCTCCACCCGTTGCCAATGCCGGTCACCGATCCGGAGCAGATCACCCACCTCGACATACGACGACGCGAACGACTCGGCGGCATCCTCCACGAATACCAACATGCCGCCTGACCCCGACGGATGAGGTTTTCGGCAGGCGCAAGGCCGGACGCCTGGTAGACATGGGTGCTGCGCCTACGGCGGCATAGGGGCACCATCCGCTACGGCGGATGAATCGGGATGTTCGCCAGTGCCGTCGAGGATCCGGCTACGAGCTGGGCCTGGGAGCGTACGTCCGTTGCGTTAGCTCACCGAGAGCCAGGTCCGAACCGGCCCACTCGTAGTGAAGGCCCGGTGGATACCGGGCCTTCACGTCTGAGTAGCGGGGACAGGATTTGAACCTGCGACCTCTGGGTTATGAGCCCAGCGAGCTACCGAGCTGCTCCACCCCGCGTCGGTACGGTGAACTGTACGGCACCGAGCGGGATCGGCCCAATCGACTTTCGACCCGGTCCGGATTCTGAATTCCCGCAGGCCCCAGTGCTCACGGAATTCGGGACCTTTCACCTCGGGGGTAGCCCCCTGGTGCCGTGTCTGTCACGCCCCGGGCAGAGCGTGCAGCATCCTCTGGGGGAACTGGACGTCGGTGCCCGTCAGCTCCAGAACGCGCCGAACCGGCGGCTGCATGCCACGTGCTTCCACCGTGCCGCCGCCCGCGAGGACCTGCTGGCGCACGCTTTGCAGCAGGTTCAGACCGGCGGCGTCCATGAACGTCACGAGTGTCATGTCGAAGGTGAGGTCCCGGCCGGCGATCGCGAGGAGAGCGAGGGAGGGCATGGCCCGCACGCAGGCCGGGAAATCCAGTTCCCCGACCAGGGTGATCACGATCCGCGTAGGCGCATCAGCGATGCGGATATCGAAGAAGGGCTGCCATAGAGGGAACCGCCGTTCGGGATCAGAGGCCCATCACGGTCGGCTCCCACTGCCGGAAGAAGGCCGTCAAGCGCGCAGCGGGCGGTGGCAGCCGAGACGGCTGTGAGGGTGAACGCGGGCGAGCCTGCGGCAGCCGGCCGTATTTCCTAGGGTTTGTGGCGGGAGCCCGCCATGCCAGGGGCGTCGGCGAGGGCGATGCGGGCGGTGATGCGTTTGCCGACCGGCTCACGCCGGGCTTCCACGCCCTGCGCGACGGCCACCACGATCTCCAGGCCGTGCTGCCCGACGCGGCCGGCGTCCGAGGCCCGCGCCACCGGCAGCACCGGGTCGGAGTCCCACACGACGACCTCCAGTACTTCGCCCATGATCCGCAGTTCCATCAGTACAGGTCCGGGCGCGTACTTACGGGCGTTGGTGACCAGTTCGCTGACCACCAGCTGGGTGAGGTCCACGGCACGCTGAGAGACCGTCACACCGTGCGCGCTCCTGAGCGCGGGTGAGGAAACTTGCGGCCAGATGGCGGGCCTGGGCGATGCAGGTCCCGTCCCCCTCCAGCGCCACGGCGGTCTGCAGAACTTGGGCGCCAGGCGCGGTGTCGTCCTCCCCCGCCGGGTCTGATCCCATCACAGCCGCCATTCATTCCCCGATCACAACGCCCGGCGCGTACCCCCGCAGCCGGGGTTCACGCCTTGCCCGCCCTGTTGGCTGTGCCACACAAAGGAGCCGCCCGTACTACCCCGGGCGGCACTGCGTACGAGGGTGTGAATATGCCAGGATCACCAGCATGGCTGAGGCAGAGATGACCAATACCGGACCCACCGAGCAGCCAGGCCCGCTGTCGGTCGTGTCCACGACCGTCGACGGCATCCGCGTAGTGACCCTGGCCGGAGAGATCGACCACCAAACTGGCGACGCACTCCGCCAGGCCCTGGAAGCCTCCAACACCCCCCGCCCCCGCGTCGTGGCGGACCTGCACCAGGTCACCTTCATGGACTCCAGCGGCATCAACATCTTCATCACTGCTCACCGCACCCTCAGCGAAGCCGGCGACTGGCTGCGCCTCGCCGCGCCTGGCGTATCCGTGATGCGCACCCTGAACATCGTCGGCGTCGACACCCTCATCGACTGCCGGGAAACCTTCCACCAAGCCCTCAGCAACTGACGCTTCAGCGCCGGCCTCTCCGTCGGCGGGAAGAAGGCGGCCCGCATAGGTGGTGGCGGAGTGGCCGGCCCGGCATGGCTGAGGGAACCGCTTCTGGGACCGTTTCGCGGTCCTGCTGCCCGAGCGACCGGAGTACTGCCCGGACCACCTCCAGCTCGGGGCGGGTTGAACGCCGCCCGGGGTCGTCCGGTTACCTTGCGTGCGAGGCCAGCCAGGGGGCGAGAGGGGTGACCAGGCGGTGCAAGGGCTGGGTCTGGCTCGTAAGCTGCCGCCCATGACGACCCAGGCCCAGCCTTTGACGCCCCGTGAAGCCTTCGAGCTGCTGCTTGCCGGGAACCAGCGCTTCACCGCGGGCGCCCCTGAGCACCCGAACCAGGACGCGGCCCGCCGCGCCGAGACCGCGCCGGTCCAGCACCCCTTCGCGGTGCTGTTCGGATGCTCGGATTCCCGGCTGGCCGCCGAGATCATCTTCGACCGGGGCCTGGGTGACCTGTTCGTGGTCCGCACCGCCGGCCACGTCATGGGCCCGGAAGTGATCGGCAGTCTTGAGTACGGGGTGGACCTGCTGGACTGCCCGCTGGTGGTGGTCCTGGGACACGACTCGTGCGGCGCGGTCGCCGCCGCGTGCGCCACGCTGGAGAACGGCAAGGCGCCCGCCGGCTACATCCGGGACGTCGTCGAGCGCGTCACCCCCAGCGTGCTCGCGGCCGGGGCCGCGGGCCGCTTCGACGCGGACGAGGTCCTCGCCGAGCACATAAGGCACACCGTCGACCTCCTGCTGGAC
>NZ_JBSGDB010000698.1:0-3437 GCF_053602155.1 Streptomyces sp. NPDC004561 | reverse complement strand
ACCGAAGCCGGAGCACCGGTGCTCATGGGGCTGCTCGCGCGGATCAATCCGCTGGTACTCACCGCGATGGGCGGCGCCGCCCTCGTACATGGTGCGACCGCCGTGTACGACGTGTCGCTGGCCGTCGGCGAACGTGAGATCCGGCCCATCGAACAGCACATCCACAGCCTTCTCGAAGTGTTGCCGCTTATGGCGCTGGCCTTCACCGCCTGTCTCCACGCGGACGAGGTACGCAAAACCCTGCGAGGCGGCCCCGACCCCCAGGACTGGCGCCTGCTACCCAAAGAACACCCCCTGCCCGCCGTCTACCTGGCGGGACTCGCCGGAGTCATCGCCACAGGCGTCGCCCTGCCCTACGCCGAGGAGCTCCGCAGGTGCCTGCGAGCAGGCAGCCGCCGATGACCTCGGCCTGAAGCGGACAGGCAGGCGCAACCGCTCGGCATGACCGGCAGCGATGCGAAGGTCCGGCGTCGCTCAGATCGTCCATACAGGTCTCCCTCCTCGGCCTCGAGATACTCACGATCGACGTACGGGTCGTGGTCGCCAGCATCGACACCTATCTCCGCTTCGCCGAGGCGTGCAACCGCCTCGACCTCGAAGCGGGCCCCCGCAAGGCGGCCGGCCTCACGGAGCTCACGGGAAACGTGACGGAGTCCGGCACCCGCGGCAAGACCGAGAGAGCCCTGTCCAGCGCTGCGGAGACCATTTCCGACGCCTTCAAGCAGGCACGCGAAGACGGCCAGGAGCGCCAGGGCAAGCGGGCCACGCCCAGGAGAGGGGGATAGCAGACAAGCACCCACCTCTACGGAACCGTCCGCACTTCCCGCCTCCTCCCCCGCGGTCAAGCCCTGGAACGATTCAGGCCCTCCGCGACCGGTTCGCGTGCGAGAGGGAAGCGGGCCGCGAACCTCAGTGACGCCCTGCCTCTCCTGACCCAGTTGCAGACCCCGTAGCCCGAACCGCTCTTCCCGCACCGCACACCGCCAGACGGTCGATGAATCCGTCGTGGTGCCCGGCCTGGCCGGTTGAATGGCAGCGTGCCTTCCACCTCACCCGGCTGCGCATGAAGGCCGGCGGCACACTCCCCACGGCGCCGGGCCCCGTCGTGCACCAGGGCGAGGACCTCGCCCGGTGGGTACGGGCGCAGCGGCTCGACTGGGAACGGCTTACGACCGTGCAGCAGTGGATGTGCGAACACGTCCTCGGCATCCGGCCCGCCGGCGAGGACGAGCTCGGCAACCGGCGAAGCAGGGCCGCGACGCTGACACCGGAGCGGATCGAGCAGCTGCACGCCATCGGCATGCGCTGGGCGTAGGGGGGCGCCGAATCTCGTTCCGGCTGAGGGTGAATTGCGTGCCGGCGCCGCCCCTCGGAATTCGGTGCGGGCCGGAATGGCTATGTGCTCTTTGCCCCTCGAGGTAGCGGTGAGGGGACTCCAGCCGGTAACCAGGAGTCCCCTCTTCCTCCGCCGGTGGCACTGCCGAGGCCCAGGAAGGGGGAGGACGGCGGTTCGGTGGCGGAGATTCCGCTTGTCCAGCTCACCATCGCCTTGGCCGCCAAGCAAGATCTTTTCGGATTCGGAAGGGTTCGGAACAGTGAAGACGCAGGTCAGCACAGTTTTCCAGCCTTCCATCCAACGGTTGCTGCCGCAGTTCTCGCGTCGCGACGGCTCCTCGTTCCCGCCCGAACGGTTCGGCTTCCTGTCGAGCGGGCCGAGGAGATGGGTTACGAACCGAGCGAAAACGAATGCATCAGTCCGGTGAATGACGCCGGATGTTCGGACTGTTTCCAGTCGGGCTTCCGGGATTACCGCGCCTTCCGAGTCTGCATTACAACTGAGTGGTGCCCGCAACACGGCCGGTAACCGTCTGCGGGTATTCCTCGGCGCCTTTGCCGAGCCCAGGAAGGGGAGGACCATGTCAGGACGTTCCGCACGCCTGCGGCACCCGCAGGTGACGTCACCGAACCAGGCCCTGTGCGGGGCCCAGCTCGCACCCGCACACCGCATCACCGTCTACATCCTGATCCTGCTGGTGGTGGTCGTGCTCGTGAGCAGCGGGCACTCCGCCGGCGACGCCATCGGGCTGGTGGTGGCGGCCGGAGCCGCGGCCGCGCAGACCGATTCCTGGCTGAGCGGACAGCGTCCCGCCGGCTCTGCCGGGGGTGCGTGATGACGCAGCCGCCCGAAGACCAGGTCTCTCAAGACGGACAGGGCCTCTGGCCGGACCCGTCACGGGTGCGCACCGCGAAGGAGTTCCGCGACGCGCTGACCCAGTTACGCAAGAGCCGCGACCTCAACCTCCGCGACCTGGAGAAGGCCAGCGACGACGGCACCAGGAAGCTGGCGACGGCCACGGTGTCGACGGTGCTCAGGATGGACGCGCTGCCCACCCGGGAGTTCACCGTCAGGTATCTGCGGGCCTGTGGCCTGAGCGAAGCAGAGCTCGAACCGTGGCTCACGCGGTGGGAACATCTGAACCGCGAGCAGACGGCTCACGCGCCGCAGGACAACGCACCGGGGCCGAACGACCGGGCCGGGATGATGACCCGGCTCCGCAGTCGCCTCGCGCAGCTTCCGGGCGGCCGCTGGAGGCTGCGTGCGGGCCTGGGCGCCTGCACCGTGATCGCTCTCGCCGCCGGGGTGGGTGCATGGCAGTTGCATGACCACCAGGCGCACGAGAAGAAGATGCAGCAGATGCGGCAGCTTGAGCGGTTCAAACAGCAGCACTGCGGCGGCCTCGACGCCGGCCTCGTCACCACCGGCGCCGAGTGCACCGGCATCACCGACGGCCGGGAGGACCCCGGCGTCTTCGGCAGCGACCTCAAACCGGTCATGACCGCCATCGGCGCGGAGAACAGCAACGTGGTGGCGGGCGGCGACTACGTCACGATCGCGTTTTTGACTCCGCTGACCTCCACGAGCGCCAACAGTCTCACCCTGGGCCAGGACGTCGCCGAGCTGGAAGGCGCCTACACGGCTGTCGAGGAGGAGAACGCGAAGGACAGCAGGCCCAAGATCAGGCTGGTCGTGGCCAGTATGAGCAGCAGCGAGAAGTACTGGGCCCAGGCCGTCGACCGGCTCATCGGGATGAAGCAGAAGGACCACCTGGTGGCGGTGGCCGGGCTCGGGCTCAGCCAGCAGGAATCAGTCGACGCCGCCCGGGCGCTGGGCAAGGCCGATCTGCCCATGGTCAGCGACCTCATCACCGCCGACGGATTCGACGCCACCGGCGCCGTCGACGGCAAGGGCCCCATCAACGGACTGGCCGGGGTCGCCCTGACCAACACAGACCAGCTCACCGCCATCGGCAAACAGCTCGCCGGCGATCACATCGCCGCCCTGGTCAGCACCGACAAGACTCCCGGCGGCACCACGGACCTCTACACCGAATCACTCACCCGCGACTTCCGCACCATCCCAGGGCTCAGGAGGTATC
>NZ_JBSGDB010000697.1:0-3466 GCF_053602155.1 Streptomyces sp. NPDC004561 | reverse complement strand
CGGTCCACCGCTCGGCCATGTCGTAGCGCTGTTCGGGGGTGGTGTCGACCAACCGCACACCCGGCCAGATCTCGTAGTCCCCGATCAGCCCGGCGAGCTTCGAGGCGTACGGCGGGGACGGCGACGCCCGGGGCCGAGTGGTGCCCGACCGCGAGGGCGCCGATGGTGCGCCCGGAGGCCAGCTTGCCGAGGAGTTCCTCGTCGCCGCAGGCGAGCAGGGCCTCGGTGGCCACGACGGCGCTGGTGAGGTATGGCACGGGGGCGACGGCGCGGCCGAGCTCCTCCAGGACGACGGCGGCTTCGCGGTGGGAGGCGCCCTGGCCGCCCTGTGCCTCGGGCACCAGGAGACCGGCGAGGCCCATGCCGTCGGCCAGCGACTTCCACAGGGCGAGGTCGTGCGGGTCGTCCGACTCGGTGCGGGCGATCACGCCGGCCGGGGGGCAGTGGTCGTCGAGCAGGTCGCGGACTGCCTCGCGCAGCGCCTCTTCCTCCTCGGAGTAGAGGAGTTCCGGCTGTGTGCTCATCGGGCCAGGTCCTTCCAGGCGACGTCCTTGTCGGTGCGCGGCTCGGTGGGCAGACCCAGGACGCGCTCGGCGACGATGTTCAGCAGGACCTCGCTGGTCCCGCCCTCGATGCTGTTGCCCTTGGCGCGCAGATAGCGGTAGCCGGCGTCGCGCCCGGTGAAGTCGACCAGCTCGGGACGGCGCATGGTCCAGTCGTCGTACAACAGGCCCTCGGCCCCCAGGAGCTCGACCTCCAGGCCGCTGATCTCCTGGTTGAGCCGGGCGAAGGCGAGCTTCATGCCGGCGCCCTCGGGGCCGGGCTGGCCGACGGCGAGCTGCTGGCGCAGGCGTTCGCCGGTGAGCCGGGCGACCTCGGCCTCCACCCACAGCTTGAGCAGCCGCTGGTGCAGTTCGTGGGTGCGCAGCTCCGGGCGCTCGCGCCAGGTCTTCGAGACCGGGCCGATCATGCCGCCCTCGCGGGGCAGCCGCATACCGCCGATGGCGACGCGTTCGTTGTTCAGCGTGGTCTGCGCGACCCGCCATCCGTCGCCGACCTCGCCGAGCCGGCGGGAGTCGGGGATGCGGACGTCGGTGAGGAAGACCTCGTTGAACTCGGCCTCGCCGGTGATCTGGCGCAGCGGCCGCACCTCGACGCCGGGGTCGGTCATGTCGCAGACGAAGTAGGTGATGCCCGCGTGCTTGGGCACGCTCGGGTCGGTGCGGGCGATGAGGATGGCCCAGCGGGCGTTGTGGGCGCCGGACGTCCACACCTTCTGCCCGTTGACTACCCATTCGTCGCCCTCACGCACGGCCCGGGTGCCGAGCGCGGCCAGGTCGGAGCCGGCGCCCGGCTCGCTGAACAGCTGGCACCAGACCTCCTCCCCCACCCACAGCGGCCGCAGAAGGCGCTGCTTCTGCTCCTCCGTGCCGTACTTCAGGATGGTGGGCGCGGCCATGCCGAGCCCGATGCCGTTGCGGCGCGCGTCGTTGTCGGGGGCGCCGGCGGCCTCCAGCTCGGCGTCCACGACGGCCTGGAGGGAGCGCCGGGCGCCGAGCCCGCCGAGGCCCTCCGGGTAGTGCACCCAGGCCAGGCCCGCGTCGAAGCGGGCGCGCAGGAAGTCCAGGCGGTCGGTGCGGGCGGTCGGGTGCGCGGCCAGGAACTCCTGGGTGCGGCGGCGCAGTTCACCGGCGTCGATCATGCTGCCTCCTCCGTCACCACGGCGATGCGGCCGGTGGACCGGCCGTCCGCCACCTTCTGCACGGCGGCGGCGGCCTCGCCCAGCGGCACCCGCTCGCTCACCAGCGGCTTGATCGCGCCCCGCGCGGCCAGTTCGGTGAGCTGCTCGTGGCAGTGCTGGACCAGCTTGGGGTTCTTGGTGTTGTACAGGCCCCAGTGGAGGCCGAGGATCGCGTAGTTCTTCACCAGGGCGTGGTTGAGCGCCGGGCTCGGGATGGCGCCGCTCGCGAAGCCGACGACGACGATCCGGCCCTCGAAGGCCACCAGCTTGGCGGACTGCGCGTAGGCCTCGCCGCCGACGGGGTCGTAGATCACGTCGGCGCCCCGGCCGCCGGTGGCCTCCTTCACGGCCGCCACGACGTCCTCGCCGCGCCGGTCCACGACCAGGTCGCAGCCCAGCTCGCGCGCGACGGCGGCCTTCTCGGCGCCGCCGACCACGCCGATCACGGTGGCGCCCGCCGCCTTGCCCAGCTGCACGGCGGCGCTGCCGACGCCGCCGGCCGCGGCGTGCACGAGCAGGGTCTCCCCCGCCTCCAGTCGGGCCCGGCGGTGCAGCCCGAACCAGCCCGTCTGGTAGCCGATGTGCAGCGCGGCGGCCTCCGCGTCGTCCAGCGACCCGGGCGCGGGCAGCAGGGCGGTGGCGTCCGCCACGGCGTACTCGGCGAAACCGCCGTAGGGCAGCGCGGGGTTGGCGATCACCCGGCGGCCGTCCTCGGTCTCGCCGCAGATCTCCACCCCCGGCGTGAACGGCAGGGGCGGGCGCACCTGGTACTGGCCCCGGCACAGCAGCGCGTCGGGGAAGTTGACGTTGGCGGCACGCACGCGCAGCAGCACCTGGCCGTCACCGGGCGTGGGCCGCTCCACCTCGGCCAGGCGCATCACCTCGCTCGGCTCGCCGTTCTCGTGCACTTGCCATGCCTGCATGGGGGGCCTCCACGGGACTGCTTCGTCTGACCGGGTCCGATCGCATACTAAGCGGTCGCTTGCCGATCAGGGAACAGTCACGGGCGTCACGTCTGCCGGGGCCGCGCCCGCACATGCATCCGCTCCCCCTGCGGGCCGAAGAGACTGAGGAACTCCACCGGCCCCTCCCCCGTCGACCCGAACCAGTGCGGTACCCGGGTGTCGAACTCGGCCGCCTCCCCCGCCGACAGCACGACGTCGTGCTCGCCGAGCACCAGCCGCAGCCGCCCGGCGAGCACGTAGACCCACTCGTACCCCTCGTGGCTGCGCGGATCCGGTTCCAGTGTGCGCTGGGGCTCGAGGACCTTGAAGGCCTGGAGGCCGCCGGGCTGGCGGGTCAGCGGCCAGAAGGTGCGGCCGTGCCGCTCCAGCGGCTTCGCCCGCACCCGCGGGTCGCCGACCGGCGGGGCGCCGACCAGCTCGTCGAGCGGGACCTGGTGGGCCTGGGCGATCGGCAGCAGCAGCTCCAGACTGGGCTTGCGCAGTCCGGACTCCAGCCGGGAGAGCGTGCTGACGGAGATGCCCGTGGTCTCGGACAGCGCCGCCAGGGTCACCTCTCGCTCCTTGCGGATCCGCCGCAGCCGGGGACCCACCTCCGCGAGAACGTCGTCCGTGGTCATATCGACATTGCAGATTCGGCAAACGTATTTGTCAATCCCGCGCCGGGTGGGCGACGGTCGGCGCGGAGGTGGTCACCATGACCGAGCAGTACGAAGTGGTCGTCGTCGGACACGACCGCAGCAGACCGGAACCTCGGGGGACC
>NZ_JBSGDB010000696.1:0-3472 GCF_053602155.1 Streptomyces sp. NPDC004561 | reverse complement strand
GGCACCGCCCCGGATGGCCGCCCCACCCCGGCCAGCGACACAGCCCAGCCGGCCGGGGGTTGCGCCCCGGGTCGGCCACACGCCCTCCCCCACCGGCCGACAGCCGCATCAGCCCGCCGCTCCCCCGGCCAGGGGACACACAGAAAAACCCGGACGAGCTGAAATGAATTCACGAAAGCTCATCCACCAAGAACCACAAGGATTCCTCATGATTAACGCTCGACGTCACCTGGCCCGCATCGCAGGAATCTCCTGCATAGCCGCTCTGGCCGCAGGAACGATCGGTGTAGCCAGCGCCGAGGCCGCACCCATGACCCAGCACCACGCGCCCGCACACTCCTCCGGACACCACCAGAACAACATGTCCCACCAGGGCGGCAACACCCAAGGCGGAACCCAGGGAGGCGGCCGCGGCAACACCCAGGGAGGCACCCAGGGCAACGGCCGAGGCAACACCCAGGGCGGCACCCAGGGCAACGGCCGAGGCAACACCCAGGGCGGCACCCAGGGCAACGGCAACGGGAACACCCAGGGTGGTACTCAGGGCAACGGCCGAGGCAACACGCAGGGCGGCACCCAGGGCAACGGCAACGGGAACACCCAGGGCGGCACCTAGGGAGGCGGCAACGGCAACACCCAGGGCGGAACCCAGGGCGGCGGCAACGGCAACACCCAGGGCGGCACCCAGGGCGGCGGCAACGGCAACACCCAGGGCGGCACCCAGGGAGGCGGCAACGGCAACACCCAGGGCGGCACCCAGGGCGGCGGCATGGGGAACACCCAGGGAGGCACCCAGGGCTGACAGGTGAAGAAGTCGGTGCCTCGCGGAGACAACCTCCGCGAGGCACCGGCCTCCCCCGCCACACACGCGCATCGGTACACCCACCGATGCGCGCAACCACGCCCGACAACACACCCCCCAACGCGGGAAACCAGCAGCAGACGAACCACACCCACCACACCGACAACCCAAACCCCACACCCACCCCAACCCCAACCCCAACCCCAACCGGAACAGGGATGGGGCGCGGGGGCGAGACCAGCAACCAGAACCGAAACCGGGGTGGGGGCGCGGACGGGGCCAGCGACCAGAACCGAAACCGGGGGGCCAGCGACCAGACACCTGGAACCAGGGCGGGGCCAGCGACCGGAACACGACGCCCGATCAGGGACCCACGGCCGGTGGACCCACCCCCATCCCCCGCCACCACACCGCAACACACACAGCCCGCCAGGCAGCACGAACCAGACCGCACACAACACACACGGCCCCCAACACACCAGGCCACCAACGCACCAGGCCACCGTCAGGGGATTAGCCGGACACCCGGGCACCGTCAGCGGGTTGACCGAGCAGCAAGACCCCGACGCCGGCCGACGCACCAACCACACCCTCGCCGACACACCAGCCCAGAGACCCTGCCCGGAAGGCCATCCGATGCAAGTGCCGAAGTTCGGAGAACCGGACTAACCGCCAGATGAGGACGATGGTCCAGAAGCGCCTCCAGCTTCGCGCATATGGTCCTCGTCGACAACGGGGTGCCGTTGGTTCCCGAGCTCGCCCCGGCGTGGCAGAAGGCACGCTCCCTGCCGCGGTACGGAGGGCCGCGTTGAGTTCAGCGGTGCTCGGGGTTCGTGTTCTCGCTGCGACAGCCGGCATCCCAGGCGGTGCGCTGGTTGCCGTAGGCGGGGATGCCACCGAGGTCCTTCAGGGCCCTGGCCAGGTGCAGCAGGTTCCACGTCATGAAGGCGACGTTGCGGTTGGTGAAGTCATTCTGTGGCCCGCCCGACCCGGGGTCGAGGTAGGAGGGTCCCGGGCCGGCCTCGCCGACCCATCCGGCGTCGGCCTGCGGGGGGATGGTGAAGCCGAGGTGCTGGAGGCTGTAGAGGACGTTCATGGCGCAGTGCTTCGCCCCGTCCTCATTGCCGGTGATCAGGCAGCCGCTCACACGCCCGTAGTAGGCGTACTGACCGGCGGAGTTCAGCAGGCTGGAACATGCGTACAGCCGCTCGATGACCCGCTTCATCACCGAACTGTTGTCGCCGAGCCAGATGGGGCCTGCCAGCACGAGGATGTCCGCCCGCAGGATCCGCCTGTACAGCTCGGGCCACGCGTCGCTGTCCCAGCCGTGCTCGGTCATGTCCGGCCAGGTGCCGGTGGCGATGTCGTGGTCGATCGCTCTGATGATGTCCACGCCGACGCCCTGCTCGGCGAGAATGCCCGCGCTCCGCTCGACCAGCCCTTGGCTGTGGCTGACCTCCGGCGACCGCTTCAGCGTGCAGTTGATCATCAGGGCCCGCAGGTCGTCATAACGGGCGGGCGGGGTGTCGGCTGACTCCGGCTGGCCGGTCACGTGGGCTCCCAGGGTGTCCGTCACCGGGCCGCGCGCGACGGCCCGGTGCCCGCGCGGTGCGACCCGTCCCACCGCGCGGCTGGCGATCTTCCTGCCATGATGACGCCCGCCCGCGCTGTCCGCCAACCGATCGCAGCGCGACGCGCAGGCGGTGGGCCGTTCGGCAGCGGGCCGGCCAAGGCCGTCGCAGGGGGTCGGCCGCCTCGTAGGGCCGCCCCTCCGGGCTACGTCCCGGTCTGCTCGCCGCGCCTCAGCCTGGCGGGGTCCTCGGTGCGGATCAGCTCGGCGGTTCGCTCGTCCTCGTCTTCGACGCGGGCCGCCTCCTCCAGCACACGCCGCACGCTGGAGGCGGGGATGACGACGGCGCCGGCGGAGTCGGCGTAGACGTAGTCGCCCGGCATGACGCACACGCCGCCGATCTCCACGGCGGTGTTGGCCGCGAACGGCATCACGGTGTCTCCGCCCCAGCGGGTGGCCTGCCCGCGGCACCATGTAGCGAACCCGTAGTCGGCGAGCTGGGCGAAGTCGCGGAGCCGGCCGTCGGCGAGCACCCCCGCCACGCGGTGGTTGTGCAGCCGCGACAGCTTGGTGCCGCCGCCGTGGGAGGAGTCGGGGTAGCCGCCGCTGGACAGCACTACGACCTTGCCCACCGGGGCGTCGCCCACGGCCCGGTAGAACAGGGTGGCGAAGCCGAGGTCCTTCTCCGGCAGATCGTCGCGGTAGGGGAGGTACGCGACCGTGACCGCCGGGCCGAACATGACCCGGCTCGGGTCGGGGCTGACGAGGTCGAGGATGTCCGCGCGGTGCCCGTGAACGCGTCCCATGGCGTCCACCAGGGACGCGCTGTCGACCCGGTCGAGCCAGCGTCCCAGATCCTCCGTCACCGGGACCACGGCTCCGTCTTGACGTCCGCGGCGGCGATGCCTGAGCGGGTGAGGGGCGCGCGGCCCCACAGTGCTCCACGCATCAGGACCTCCCGCGGTGTGACGGCCAGCGGCCGCGGACGAGCCGTGTCCCGGGACGTGCGCTCCCAGTACACCTGGGACAAGTGGGGCACCCCGCTCATCGACTTCGTCGCCGAGGCCGGCCTGGACAGCCTGGACGTCATCGTGTCGTTC
>NZ_JBSGDB010000695.1:0-3486 GCF_053602155.1 Streptomyces sp. NPDC004561 | reverse complement strand
GTCGGTCGGGAGCCGGGGCACGGCGCCCGTCATCCCGTTCAGATAGATCTCGTACTGGAAGTCCGCCCAGTGCTTCGCCATCCGTCGCTCCCGCCTTCGTCGCCGAGTCCGCGTGCAGCGCCGACGATACTGGCGGGTAGGCGGCGGCCTCCGCCGCGGGTGACCGCCTCGTCCAGGACGTGGGCGAGGCCCCCGGCGTGGAAAGCACCGGCCGGCGGCCCGTGTTCGGTCTCACCGGTTCCCGGCGGCCGCCCTTGAGCACCCCGGCCACGGCGGGCGGCAGGTCGGGGCCACCCGTGCGAAGTGATCATCAGGTGAACACGGGGAGTCATGAGTGGGCTCGACGGGAGCAAAGCCGGAATGTTTCAGGACGATTAACGAAGCGCTGATTTTCGGCCATCCGAAGGGTCCCGGAGGCCGCGCACCGCTCAGTTCCCGGGTCACGGCGTTCGATTTCCGTGACTTCACGCCACTGCTTCAACACGAAAGGTTACTGAAACCCGTGGGTTCGATGTGAGTTTCGACCGCGGACTCGGCAGAGTGGCGCTCGCCGCTCCGGTGCCCGACCGGACCGGAGCCGGCAAGACCCCCGTCTGTTCGAGCGGAAGGATGCACACAATGCGGAACACCGCGCGCAGGGCAGCGGCCATCGGCCTGACGGCCGCCGCCGTTTGCGGACCCCTGACCGGGGCCGCCGTCGCTGCACCGGGCGCCGCCCCGTCGTCGCTCTACGCCCCCTCGGCGCTGGTGCTCACCACCGGCCACGGCAGCGACGCGGCCACGGCGACCCCCGAGCGCGCCGTCACCCTCAGCTGCGCCCCGACGGCCTCCGGCACCCACCCTGCCGCGGAGCAGGCCTGCGCCGAGATGCGCGCCATCGGCGGCGACTTCACCGCGCTGAAGCCGAGCCCGACCGTGTGGTGCAACAAGCTCTACGACCCGGTCGTCGTCACCGTCCAGGGTGTCTGGCAGGGCAAGCGCGTCTCCTATGAGCAAACCTTCGGTAACGCGTGCATGAGGGACGCCGTAGGCGGAACTCTCTTCGCGTTCTAAAGGGACCGGGATCGCACGGATCTCCGTGAACGCCGGATCAGGCCCGCAACTGGGGAGTGCGGCCCCCTGGAGGCGGGGAACCTGCGATCTCGCACCGGGACCGGACGGGCGGAGTGGGGCCGCCCGCCGGCTTCCGGGCACACAGCCGCTCCCCGGGTCGGCCCGTGGGGGGCCGTCCGGGGAGCGGCGAAAAACAACCGGTTTCAACCGGTGCTCAGGCCCTGCGCCGATGGCTCGTGTCACACCACGGGTAGCGGCGACTGCGGCGGCACATGCACAGAGCGACACGGAAACGGTCCGACGAGACCGTGGTGCCGTCCTCCAGTTCGATCTCCACCGGCCCTTCCACGAGCAGCGGCCCCCGCCGCCGCACGGTGATCCGGCGGGCCCGGTCAGCAGACTCGTTCGGCACGGATGACCACCAGCTCTTCCCTGTCGTCGGACGGATCGAGCAGCCCACGCCGGCGCAGCCACTCCTGGCGGGAGCGCAGCACCGGCCCGAAGGCGATCCGGCGCCGCCGGACCACCGAGGCCTTCAGCCCCGCCCCTCGCAACAGCTCCAGGGTGCGCTCGGGACCGCTCAACGCGGACTGCACGACCAGCAGTACGCCCCCGGACCGCAGCAGCCCGGGCGCGCCCCGGCAGATCCGGTCCAGCAGCAGCCGCCCGTCGTGCCCCGCGTCCCAGGCCCGGGACCGGCCGCGCGGCCCGTTCCCGGCGTGCGGCGCCGGCACATAGGGCGGATTCGCCAGGATCATGTCGTACGTCCGGTCGTGGACCGGGCCGAAGAGGTTGCCGCGCCGTATCCGCACCGGCAGCCGGGTCAGCCAGGCGTTCAGCCGGGTCGTCCACACCGCCCGCCGGGACACGTCCACGGCGGTCACCTCGGCGCCCCGCCGGGCCGCGGCCAGCGCCAGCGCACCGCTCCCGGTGCCCACGTCCAGCACCCGCGCCCGGGGTACGGGAGCCTCCTCGCGGAGGGCCTCGGCCAGCAGCGCGGTGTCGTCCTGCGGGGCGTACACGCCCGGAAGTACCAAGAAGTTCACCGGGGCCGGGTACCCGGGCATTCAGGATGTATGGGATGTTTCGCCTTCATCGGGCTCGCGCAGGGACGACCGTCCGGCGCGCCACTCGGTGAGCACCCGCCGGGCCAGCCGGTCCTCGAGGTACTCGGTCGCGTCGATCCCGAAGGTGACGTCCGCCGCCAACTCCGGCTCCTCGTCCAGCAGTCCGCCGATCACGTCGTGCCGGACCACCTGCTCGTGCACGGCGTCCGCCTCGACGTGCTCGTCGTAGAAGAACTCCGCGGCGGGTCCCGCGCCGGTGCGGCGCATCGCCTCGGCGAGCCGGCGGGAGCCGGGCGAGGAGGTGATCTCCACCTCGGCGAAGTGGCCCACCAGGGCGCCGCGCAGCTCCCGGTGCAGCCCGAACAGGGACATCAGATTGACGACGGCCAGCATCTCCGCAGGGGCCGCGTCCAGATAACGGCCGTACGCGGTGTCGAGACCCAGGTCCCCCATCAGGTCGGCGAACAGGCGCGCGTGGACCCGCTCGGCGCGGCCGCCGCCGAACTCGTCGTACTCCACCGCAGCCATCGCCGCCTTCGCCCGGCCCCACAGCCGCGGCAGCACCCAGGCGTGCGGGTCGGCCTCCTTCAGGTGGTACAGGGAGCGCTGGGCCGCGTACTCGCGCAACTGCCACAACTCGCCCTCGGCGCACAGGAAGTGGGTGACGCCCGTGCCCTCGGCCGGTTCGACAAGGAGGGCGGCGAGCGCGTCGTCCAGGCTGTCGTGGGCCGGGGCGTCGGCGCGCAGCGCGGAGCGGAAGCGGTGCTCCAGCGCGGCCCGCACGCGCAGTAGTTCGGGGTCCCACTCGGTCTCGGGGGCGACGCCCGCGAAGCCGCGGTAGTGCAGCTCGTAGCAGAGGTACAGGGCGAGCTGGAGATCGTCGCCGTAGGGATCGGCGCCCTCGGCGTCCGCGGGGCGGGGGAGTGGGCCCGCGCCGCGCAGATACGCGGTGAGCGCGGCGGAGAGCGGTCCCCGGGCGGGCGGCAGCTGGGGTCCTCTGAGCTGGTGGTTCATGGGGTCCGGGTACCCGCGGCCCCGCGGGGCAGTGCTGCCGCCCGGCCGTCGGTCAGTCGTCCTCCACCTGCTCCTGTGCCTGGACGTTCGGGGTGACGGCGTCCGCGGCCTCGCCGCCGCCGCGCCCCTTCTCGTCGCGCTTCTCGGCCTCCTCGACCTCGTGCAGCACCTCTTCCAGGGCCGTCTCGGGCCGTTCCTCACGGTCGTCCCCACCGGACATGACGCCTCCTTTCCTCGCCGTCGTCCTGATCCACCGCGCGCCCTGGTCGGGCAGGATCAGCCGCAGCCGGCCCTGGCAGGAGCGGATCAGCCGGCGGGCGGCGACGAGCACGCCGACCCCGCTGGAGTCGCA
>NZ_JBSGDB010000694.1:0-3491 GCF_053602155.1 Streptomyces sp. NPDC004561 | reverse complement strand
CGAACAGGCGCGTCATCACTCACGACAGCCACACTGCCAGACCCCACCCGACACCGACCCGACCACCTTGACCAAAGACATAGGGGCACCCCCCCACGGGAGCGCCGCACCCACCCCGACCGTGCGGAAGCTCCAGCCGTACGCCACGCACCGTTTCAGACACGGACCGTGGCCGGCCGGTTGCAGGCGCACGGGGTGTGGCACCGGCGCGCGGGGCGCGGAGTGTCAGATGCGTACGGCGTAGAGCTGGTTGTCGGCGCCGCCGAAGTACACGGCCTCCGTGGTGGCCGTCGGGGGGTGCACCTCCGCTCCCGCGCTGAAGGTCCAGCGCCGCGCGCCGCTGTCGGCGTCGACGGCGTACAGCCGCTGGTCGCCGCTGCCCACGTACACGGTGCCGTGCGCGACCGCGGGCGCGCACACCTCGCCGCCGGTGGTCAGCGACCAACGTCTGCCGCCTGTCGCGGCGTCCCGTGCGAGCAGCTGGTGGCCGCTGCCGCAGTAGACCGTGCCGCGGGCCACGACCGGGCCGGTCTTGTCGGTGATCCCGCCCACCCGCCACACCTGCCGGCCCGTGGCGGCGCGCACGGCGTAGAGGGTCCGGTCGGTGCCGGCGAAGTACACCAGTCCGCCCGCCACCACGGGGAACCAGGAGACGGCACCGGCCGTGGTGAACGTCCAGCGCTCGGTGCCGGCGTAGGCGTCGACGGCGTACAGACGGGTGTCGCTGCAGCCGACGTAGACGGTCTGCTCGTCGACCGCCGGGGAGTGGGTGTCGTGGCCCGTGCGGAACCGCCACAGACGGCTGCCGTCGGACGTGTGGACGGCGTAGAGGTATCCGTCGGAACTGCCGACGTACGCCACGCCGCCTGCCACCACCGGCGAGTGCACGATGCCGCCGGTCCGGAACGTCCAGCGCACCGCGCCGGTCCTGGCGTCGAGTGCGTACAGCCTGCCGTCGTCGCCGCCGAGGTAGGCGACTCCGCCGAGGACGCACGGGGCGGAGCCGAGGGCCGCGCCGGTCGTGTAGGACCAGCGCCGCCGGCCCGTGGCCGCGTCGACGGCGTAGAGGGTGCCGTCGTTGCTCGCCGCGTACACCAGATCGCCCGCGACCTGCGGGTAGTTGAGGAGGACGCCGGTGACCGGGAAGCGCCACAGCCGCGTGCCGGGCGGTGGCGGTCGGCCGTCGTCCAGCAGCCGCCAGCCGGTGAAGCCCAGGGCGGCGCCGGCCGTGAGTCCGGCCGCGGCCGCCAGCAGGCGCCGTCGGCCGGGGGCGGGGGCCGGCGTCCGGGGACCGGGGCCGGGGTCCGTGGCGGGGAGGCCGGAGTCGGGGCCGGGCTCGGACGCGGCGGGCCGCGGCCCGGCCGAGGTGGCGTGGCGGTCCGCGTCGTGCCCGATCGTCGTCCGGACGAGGATGTGCCGCGGGTCCCCCGCGGGGGCCACCGCCGCCAGGTGGGCCGGCCAGTGCGGTCCGAAGAGCGCGGTCGCCGGCCGTCCGGCGCCGAGCGTCGTCCCGACCTCGCCCAGGCCGGGACGCCGCGCCGCCTCCTTGTCGAGGCAGGAGGCGACGAGGCCGTGCAGCCAGTCGGGCACCGCGTCCAGATACGGCTCCTCGTGCATGATGCGGTACAGCAGGAGGTGGACCGTACCCTCGCCGAACGGCCCGGCGCCGCTGGACGCGAAGACAAGGACCGCCCCGAGGGAGAAGACGTCGGCGGCCGGTCCCGTGCCCTCGCCGCGGATCTGCTCGGGCGCGATGTATCCCGGGGAACCCATCGTGGTCCCGGTGCTGGTCAGTGCGCTGGCCTCGGCCACCCGCGAGATGCCGAAGTCGATGACGCGCGGGCCGTCGGCCGCGAGGAGCACGTTGCCGGGCTTGAGGTCGCGGTGCACCACGCCCGCCGCGTGGACGGCGGTGAGCGCGTGGACCAGCCCGACGCCCAGGTCACGCACGAAGGCGTCGGGCAGCGCGCCCCCGGCGCGCACCGCCTCGTGCAGCGAGGGGCCGGGGATGTAGGCGGTCGCCAGCCAGGGCGGGGACCCGTCGGGGTCGGCGTCGACGACTCCGGCGGTGAACGGGCCGCTCACCGAGCGGGAGGCGGCGACCTCCCGGGCGAAGCGCCTGCGGAAGGTGGGCTCGCCCGCGACGTCGGGCCGGATCACCTTCAGCGCGACCTGCTCGTTCGCGGGCGACCGGGCCAGGTAGACGCGGCCCATACCGCCGCTGCCCAGCCGGGCGAGGACGCGGTAGCGGCCGACCTGGCGGGGGTCGTCCGGCATCAGCGGTTCCAAGGCGGCCCCCACCTCCCCGACGGGACCTCCCGTCATCGGATCCGCCCCACCCCGTGACGGCGTGCCACCCCGGAGTGGGAGGGGGTGAGCCTTCCCCACGCCGCCCGTCGGCACACTGGCGGCACCGACCGCCGTGCGCCGTCCCGCCCACGGGCGGCGGTGACCGGCTGCTGACAGAGCCGCCGGTCAGGGGAGATCATCCACCCCATGGACCATCTCCCGCTGCCCCTGGAGGGCATCACCGTCGTCGCCGTCGAACAGGCCGTGGCCGCGCCCTTCGCGACCCGGCAGCTCGCCGACCTGGGCGCCCGGGTCATCAAGGTGGAGCGGGTCGACGGCGGCGACTTCGCGCGCGGCTACGACACCGCGGCCGCCGGCCTGGCCTCGCACTTCGTGTGGTGCAACCGCGGCAAGGAGTCCATCGCCCTGGATCTGAAGGACCCGCGCGGCCTGGAGGTCGTCCGGCGGCTGATCGAGGACGCGGACGTGTTCGTGCAGAACCTCGCGCACGGCGCGGCGGCCCGGCTGGGCCTCGACGCGGCCACGCTGTGCGCGGCGCACCCGAGGCTGGTCGCCGTGGACATCTCGGGCTACGGCGGCTCCGGGCCGTACGCGGACAAGCGGGCGTACGACATGCTCGTGCAGTGCGAGGCGGGGCTCGTCTCGGTGACCGGGACGCCGGAGCGGCCGGTGAAGGCGGGGGTCCCGGCGGCGGACATCGCCGCGGCCATGTACGCGTTCTCGGGCGTGCTGGCGGCTCTCGTCCGCCGTGGCACCACCGGGCGGGGCGGGCCGGTGGAGGTGTCCATGCTGGAGGCGCTCGCCGAGTGGATGGGGCATCCGCTGCACCACACGATGCACGACGGGGAGCCCCCGGCCCGCACCGGGCTCGCCCACGCCGTCATCGCGCCGTACGACGCGTATTCGACGGCGGACGGCGCACGGGTGCTGTTGTCGGTGCAGAACGACCGGGAGTGGCGGAGGCTGGCCGAGCAGGTGATGGGCCGCCCCGAACTGGGCACCGACCCGGCGTACGCCACGAACGCGGCACGGGTGGCCAACCGGGAGCGGACGGACGAGCTGGTGGCGCGCGCGCTCGGCGTGCTGGACGCCGACGAGGCCGTCGCCCGCCTGGAGAAGGCGGGCCTCGCCTGTGCGCGGCTCAGGGATCTGCACGAGCTGGCGGAGCACCCGCAGCTGGC
>NZ_JBSGDB010000693.1:0-3510 GCF_053602155.1 Streptomyces sp. NPDC004561 | reverse complement strand
CGGTCGCGCAGCCCCAGCTTGGTCAGCACATCCCCCACATGTGTCTTGACGGTGGTCTCGCTGACGAACCGGTCGGCGGCGACGCCCGCCGCCGCCGCCACCGGGACGACCGGCACCGGCCGGGCCGCGACCGCCGCCACCGGGGCCGGGACGCGGGCCGGCAGCGGGACGCTGCGGCATCATGCCGGGGTTCGGGCGCGGACCGGCCGGGCCGGGACGCGGGCCGCCCTGCGGGCGGGGCATGCCGGCCGGGGACGGACGCGAACCGCCCGGAGCCTGCGGACGCGGACCGCCGCCCTGGGCGCCGGGCGCCTGCGGACGGGGACCGGCGCCGGGGGCGCCGCCGGGACGCTGGCCCTGCGGACGGGGCGCCTGCGGGCGCGCCATACCGGTGGAGCCACCGGACGTGAAGGGGTTGTTGCCCGGACGCGGACCGGCCGGACGGGCACCACCGGGACGCGGCGCCTGGCCACCGGGACGCTGGCCGCCCTGCGGACGGGCCTGACCCTGGCCGGGACCGCCCGGACGGGCGCCACCGGGCTTGGGAGCACCGGGACGGCCACCGGGACGCGGGCCCTGCGCGGCCGGAGCCTGCGGGGTCTGCGCGGCCGGAGCCGGCGGAGCGGTGAACTCCGGAGCGGCCGGGGCCGGACGCGGCGCGGGCTTGGGGCCCGGCACCGGACGCGGACCGGGCGCCGGGGTGGACGCCGCGGGTGCCGCCGGGGCGGCGGGCTGCTGGGCGGCCGGCGCCGTCGGAGGCTTGGGGGCCGCCGGCTTCGGGGCAGCCGGACGGGCCGCCTGCGCCGGAGAGGGCGCGGCGGGCCTGGGGGAGGCCTTGCGCGGGGCGGACTTACCGGCGGACTTGCCGTTGCCACCGCCCTGGAAGGCGTCGGTCAGCTTGCGTACAACGGGCGCTTCGATGGTCGAAGACGCCGAACGGACGAATTCACCGAGTTCCTGGAGCTTGGCCATGACGACCTTGCTCTCGACACCGAACTCCTTGGCGAGTTCGTAGACCCGGACCTTAGCCACTTCGCTCCTTTGAGGTCCGGGTTGAAGCCGGACCGTCGCTAGTTCATGGGCGTACTCATCGCGTACTCATCGAGTGCTCATCGCAATCTCGACCTGCTTTCGACTCGCGAGGTACCAGGCCGCACGGGGTTCCGTACGGCACGTCTTACGGTGTTGCCTGCTCGGCAACTGTTGTCTGCTCGACGTATCGGCGCAACGCCTTTGTGTCGAGCGCTCCCGGGACGCGCAGTGCCCGCGGGAACGCCCGGCGGCGTACCGCCTGGTCGAGACAGACCAGGACGGGGTGTACATACGCACCCCGGCCGGGCAGCGTACCGCGAGGATCGGGGACGCACGCGTCCTCGCTCCGCACGATCCGTAGGAGATCGTTCTTGGCCGCCCGCTCCCGACACCCCACACAGGTGCGCTCAGGGCATACTCGGGCGTGCGTCCGGCCAGACACCGTTAAGTCTACCTCCCCGTACCGACCTCACCCCTTCGGGGCAAAGATCGAACGGCTGTTGTCGTAATCCAAGCGGCCCGCGGCCGGGAACTATTCCCCGGTCTGCTCGGTGTCGGGCCGGATGTCGATGCGCCAGCCGGTGAGCCGGGCCGCGAGGCGGGCGTTCTGCCCCTCCTTGCCGATGGCCAGCGACAGCTGGTAGTCCGGCACGGTCACCCGGGCGGAGCGGGAGGCCATGTCGACGACCTCCACCTTGCTCACCCGAGCGGGTGACAGGGCGTTCGCCACCATCTCCGCCGGATCGTCCGACCAGTCGACGATGTCGATCTTCTCGCCGTTCAGCTCGCCCATCACATTGCGCACCCGGCCGCCCATCGGGCCGATGCAGGCGCCCTTGGCGTTCAGGCCCGAACGGGTGGACCGTACGGCGATCTTGGTGCGGTGACCGGCCTCACGGGCGATGGCCGCGATCTCCACCGAGCCGTCGGCGATCTCCGGCACCTCCAGGGCGAAGAGCTTCTTCACCAGATTGGGGTGCGTGCGGGAGAGGGTCACGGAGGGGCCGCGGACGCCCTTGGCCACCCGTACGACGTAACTGCGCAGCCGCATGCCGTGCGGGTAGGTCTCGCCGGGCACCTGCTCCTGCACCGGCAGGATGGCCTCCAGCTTGCCGATGTCGACCAGCACGTTCTTCGGGTCGCGGCCCTGCTGGACCACGCCGGTGACGATGTCGCCCTCGCGGCCGGCGTACTCGCCGAGCGTCGCGTCGTCCTCGGCGTCGCGCAGCCGCTGCAGGATCACCTGCTTGGCGGTGGTGGCGGCGATACGGCCGAAGCCGGACGGGGTGTCGTCGAACTCGCGGGGCTCCTGGCCCTCCTCGAGGTCCTCGGGGTCCTCCTTCGCCCACACGGTCACATGCCCGGTCTCCCGGTCGAGCTCCACGCGCGCGTGTCGGCGGCTTCCCTCGGTGCGGTGGTAGGCGATGAGGAGGGCCGACTCGATCGCCTCGACCAGCAGGTCGAAGGAGATCTCCTTCTCCCGAACCAAGCCCCGCAGGGCGCTCATGTCGATGTCCACGGCTACGCCTCCTCCTCTTCCTTCTTGTCCTTCTTGTCCTTGCGGCTGAACTCGACCTGCACGCGCGCCTTGGCGATCTCCGGGAAGGCGAGTCTGCGGGTGGTGGCCTTGCGGCCCTTGACCCCGGGCACCTCGACGTCGACGCCCGCGTCGTCGACGGTCAGGATCCGCGCGACCAGTTCGCCGTCCTCGGTCAGCTGGAACTTCACGAGCCGGTCGGTGGCCCGCACGAAGTGCCGCTGCTCGGTGAGCAGGCGCTCGGCGCCGGGGGTTCCGACCTCCAGGTCGTACGCGTCCTCGCCCATCGCGTTGGTCTCGTCGAGCTTCGCCGAGAGCGCACGGCTCACATCGGCGATCGAGTCCAGGTCCGCCCCGGCGTCCGAGTCGACGACCACGCGCAGCACCCGCTTGCGTCCGACGGAGTCGACGGCGATCTCCTCGAGATCCAGCCCCTGGGAGGTGACGAGCGGTTCCAGCAGCTCTCGCAGCCTCTCGCTCTGGGTGGTGCTCATCCGGGTGACTCCTCGGCCGCGTGTGCTGTTGTGGGATGGGTCGCGTGTCTGGTCAAAGGGTATCCGGTCGCGGGGAGTGTTGCCGTCCACCTGTGCGCAAGCCACCACGAACGGCGACGATCGGGGCAGGCCGGTGCCGGTGACTGGCGTCGGACGGGTGCGCGGGTACGGTGATCACGGGCGTGCCGCCCGTCGTCGTTCTTCCTTTCGTACGAACTCCCCGAGGACGTCCGCAGTGCCGTACCCGCCACCGCCGCGCAACATGCCCTCGGGGCCGCGCAGAAGATCCCTGATCGCCTCGGCCGCCGGCGCCGCCCTGCTGACGGGCTGCTTCCACACCCAGCGTGCCGAGTACGACACCTACTACCGCTGGCGCCAGGCCGAGAAGGAGCCGTGCGAACACCGCCGCCGGGACGCCGATCCTCTCCAGGACGGAGTTGACCGGGC
>NZ_JBSGDB010000692.1:0-3513 GCF_053602155.1 Streptomyces sp. NPDC004561 | reverse complement strand
GCCGCGGGCGCGGGCGGCGGGGTCGGGACGGCGGCCTGGGCGGGAGTCGAGGTAGCGGCGCGCGCCGCCCGCGGGCCGGCCGGGTTCGGGCCGTTGCGCAGGTACCAGCCGGACAGCCCGGGCGGGATCGTGCCGGTCACGGGCAGGTCGTGGGCGGTGAGTTCCTCGGCGACCGGGGCGTGGTTCCCGCAGAGGTGCCGGGGCGCGGTGGTCATCGGGCCACCTGTCCGGCGGCCTGGGCCTGGGCCTTGGCCTGGACGTGGGCGACGTAGCGGACGGTGAAGACCATCGGCACCGCGAAGCCGGCGATCTGGACGACGGTCGCGGCCGTGGAGTGGGCGTGGCCGGCGTGGTCCAGCAGGGCGAGGACGACGGCGGTCACGGCGAAGGCGGCGGTCCAGACGGCGGTGATGATCACGTTGGTGCGGATGAACGGCTTCAGCCCCCAGTACTCGCGCGGTGTCGTGCGCTTGGCGATGCCCAGGGTGAACGGCCGGCCGATGGCCAGCGAGACGCCGGCGATGACGGCGAGGGTGCCGGAGGAGAGAGCCGCGGAGTAGTCGTGCACGCCCGAGTGCGGGTCGGCGAAGGCGATGGCGGCGAGGACCGCGAAGAAGACCGCCGAGCCGGACTCGATGATGAGCGCGTCGAAACCGGCCCCGCCCCGCTTCTGCTCGGCGATGATCCCCACGGACAGCACGAGGGCGGCCAGGGCGCCCCACTGCCAGTCCCCCGAGGGGATGACGGCGAAGACGATCCACGGCAAGAACGAGCGCAGGTACGACATGGGATCCCCCGGTGGTCTGGGTCTGGGTCCGGCGCCGAGTTCCTCTCTCGACATGTCAAAAGTAGAAGGTCGACTCATGACATGTCAACAGTGGAATGTAGAGTGGGGGTCATGAGCCTCAGACACGCACTGCTGGGCCTGCTCTCCGAGCGTCCCGCCAGCGGTTACGACCTGCTGAAGACGTTCGACACCTCGCTGGCCAACGTCTGGCCCGCCACCCAGAGCCAGATCTACACCGAGCTGACCAAGCTGGCGGGCTCCGGGCTGATCACGGTGAGCGCGCAGGGGCCGCGCGGCCGCAAGGAGTACGCCCTCACCGACGAGGGCATGGGGGAGCTGCGCCACTGGCTGACCGGGACCAGACCCCAGCGCAACACCCGCAGCGACATCCTGCTGCGCGTCTTCTTCCTCGGCGTGCTGCGGCCCGAGCAGGCGCGCGAGTACCTGACGGAGCTGACCGAGATGTCCCGGGAGGGCTACGAGCAGCTGCGGCAGCTCGCCGACTCCGTCGACTGGGACGACGACAACCTCTCCGTCTACGGCCGGATCGCCCTGGAGTACGGCCTGCGCTTCAACGCGATGCGGCGGGAGTGGGCCGAGTGGGCGGCGGACCAGATCAAGTAGCCCCGAGGAAGACCGGATTGGTGAACGCGGCCATCGCCCCGGGCACCGGTCCGAGCGCCGTCTCGTGCCGCAACTCGGCCCGTACGTACGCAGCGTAGGCTGCCGTCGTGCGCCACTCGGCGGCGCCCGTGCCCGACACCGGCAGCGGGTCGCCGGTGAACAGCACGCCCTGGTCGGTGACGAAGCGGACCGAGCAGCGCGGACCCCCCTCGACCTCCAGCCGGACGGTCACCGGGGTGTCCGCGTCCACCGCCAGCCGCTCGCCGATGCCGGCCTGTCCGCCCCCCTCGGTGGTCGCCGTGAAGGCCAGGGAGACGTGCCGGGACTCGGCGACGTAGGAGCGGCCGGCCCGCAGGCCCTCCTGGATCGCCTCGCGGGTCAGGTCGTCGGCCAGGACGACGGTCTGGGGCAGGCCGACCGCGTCCGGGTCCCGGTGGGCGTCGCTGTCGCCCATGGCCGGCAGCCATTCCCGCTGCTCCCCGCGCACCGAGGCGACGAGCCGCGCGTCCCAGGCCGCCAGCGCCACCTCGTCGTCCGGCGTCCAGGGCCCGTTCCACACCTCGACCGCGTCCGCCCCCGCGAACCCGAACTTCCAGGCGCAGCCCACGCAGGTGGCATGCGGATGGGCCGGTACGACCAGGCCGCCGGCCTCGCGGATCCGCCGGGCGAACCGGGCCCAGTGGTGGTCCCGGGCCCGGTAGCGCCAGTCCACGAAGGTGCCCGGCTCGGTGCCGAGGGCCAGCACATGGCCGTTTCTGGTGGTGACCTCCTCGCCGAGCAGCACCAGCAGGTCCTCGCCCGCCGCGTCGGCCCAGTGCGCGTGCGCCGAACTGGTGTTGTGCTCCGAGCTGTTGATGAAGTCCAGCCCGGCCGCGCGGGCCAGCGCCGCGATCTCGGCCGGGGTGCGGCGGCCGTCGGAGTGCCAGGAGTGCAGATGGCAGTCGCCCCGGTACCAGGCCCGGCCCCGCCCCCGGGCGCGCGGCGGCGGATACACCGGCGAGGGGGTCCCGCCGGGCTCTCCCGGCGTCAGCGTGACCGTCAGTTCGTACGACAGCCCCTGCGGCGCCACGGTGTACGGGCCGAGCGCGATGTGCCAGGTGCCGGGGTTCAGCGGCCCGGGGAGGTACCCGGGCGTCGCCTCGTCCGCCCGCACGGAGAACTCCGTCCGGGCACCCCCCGACCAGCCCCGGAATCCCCGCCCGCCGAGGTCGGTGCCGCGTTCGTCGAAGAGCCCGATGTCGAGGGCGTTGCCGGGGGTGCCGGGTGGGACGGCCGGCCTGTCGTAGGTGTAGGAGACTTTCAACTCGGCGGTTCCCGACGGTACTTCGACGGGTACGTAGACGTAGTCCGGTGAGCCCGGGGGCAGCGTGCCGCGGATGGTCGTCACGCCTCCACCGTAGGCGCCCGGAAGCGGGGCGGGGAACGAGGCGCCCGGCCAGAACGCGCCCGCACGCGCCGGAGCCGCCCACCGCATCCGGCGCCGAATCCCGACCAGTCGGTATGGACAGATGGACCCGCCCCCGGTACAGATGACCCATGCGCATCGCCGTCACGATCTTCCTCACCGACGAGACCGTCACCCCCGTCCGTCTGGCGCGCGAGCTCGAACAGCGCGGCTACGCCGGGCTCTACCTGCCCGAACACACCCACATCCCGGTCGAGCGGACCACGCCCTACCCCGCCGGCGGCGACCTGCCGCCGGAGTACGGCCGCACCCTCGACCCCTTCGTCGCCCTCGGCCAGGCCGCCGCCGTCACCGAACGGCTGGGGCTCGGCACCGGGATCACCCTGGTCGCCCAGCGCGACCCGATCGCCCTGGCCAAGCAGATCGCCACCCTCGACCACCTCTCCGGCGGCCGTTTCACCCTCGGCCTCGGCTACGGCTGGAACGTCGAGGAGGCTGCCGACCACGGCGTCCGGTGGCGCACCCGGCGGGAGCTGGTCCGCGACCGGTTGCGCCTGATGCAGGCGCTGTGGGCCGAGGAACCGGCGTCCTACGAGGGCGAGTTCGGCGGTGTGCGGGCCAGCTTCGCCCACCCCAAGCCGGTGCGGAAGCCGCGCGGGCCGGTGACCGGCCCGCGCACGCTCGTCGGCGGGGCCGC
>NZ_JBSGDB010000691.1:0-3537 GCF_053602155.1 Streptomyces sp. NPDC004561 | reverse complement strand
GTCCAGCCTCAGGCGCAGCCGGCGCGGGTGGTAGACGGTGGCCAGCGGGACCGGGCGGATGTCCATGCCGGGCTCGCAGGTGACCCGCCAGCGGCCGAGGATGGTGGCGAGCCCCAGGGTGGCCTCGGTGCGTGCGTAGAGGTCGCCGATGCACTTGCGGGCGCCGGTGCCGAACGGCACGTAGGCGTGGCGGGAGGCCGGCGCGATACGGTCCGGGAGCCAGCGGTCGGGGTCGAACTTCTTGGGGTTGTCGAAGGCGTCCTCGTACTGGGCGACCGCGGCGGGGCTGAAGACGACGGTGGAGCCGGTGGGCAGTTGACGGCCCGCGAGTTCGGTCGGGGAGACGGTCAGGCGGGTGAACAGCCAGGCCGGCGGGTGCAGTCGCAGCGTCTCGGAGATGATCCGGTCGGCCAGGGAGAGGTTCGGCAGGTCGTCCCACTGCGGGGCGCGGCCGTCGAGGACGGTGTCGATCTCGTCGTAGAGCGCGGCCTCGATCGCCGGGTGCTGGGAGAGGAGGTAGAAGACCCAGGTCAGGGTGCCCGCGACGGTCTCGGTGCCGGCCGCCATGACGGTGATGACCTGGTCGTGGATCTCCTTGTCGCCGAGCCGGCCGCCGTCGTCGTCGCGGGAGGCGAGCAGGGCGGCGAGCAGGTCGTCGCGCTCGGTGTCGGAGCTGCGGTAGTCGTCGATGAACTGCTGGGTGGTCTCGTGCAGGAAGTCCAGGTTGCTCCTGTACCGGCGCTGGGAGGGCAGGGGCAGCCGGCGGATCGAGGCCGGCAGGAACATCTGCCGGAACAGGCCGTTGAGCACGACGTCGAAGGAACGTTCCACCTTGGCCGCCAGCCCGGGGCTGACGGGTGTGGAGTACAGGGTGCGGCCGACCGTGCGCAGGGCCATGCCGTACATCTCCTGGAAGGCGTCGACGACCATGCCGTCCTGCCAGCGCGACGCCGTGTCCTCGATCTCGGCCTGCATGGCCTCGGCGTACCGCTTGAGCTGGCCTCGGGTGAACGCCGACTGCATCAGCCGCCGCTGGCGGCGGTGGTCGGCGAACGGGCAGGTGACCAGGCCGTTGCCGGCGATGTCACGGGCGCGGTCGTAGAAGACGCCGCCCTTGTCGAAGATGCGGTCGTTGGTCAGGACGTGCCGCAGCAGTTCGGGGTGGGTCGGGACGTGGGCCGTGGTGGGGCCGATCTTGATCTCGACCAGGTCGCCGTGGGCCGACAGTGAGGTCATGAAGTTCACGGGGTGACGCATCATCTGCAGGGCGTGTCCCACGACGGGGAGCGCCCCGGGCGCCGCTCCCGCCGAGAAGGTGGTCTGCTCGGTCATTCGATTCTCAACTTCCCATCTTTGCTGGTCCGTTGACAGCAGTTCCGGTCTGCCCACAACTGTGCCGCCGCGGCGGCCGGACGCGGGTGCGTGGTGCTAGCGGGCGGTGCTGCCGAGCTCCTCCAGGTAGCCCTGGGCACCGGCGGCGAGCGCGAACTCGGCGTCGTAGCGGCCCGAGGAGCGGTGCCAGTCGTAGGAACCGCGGATCACGGTGCGCACGGCGTCGTCGCGGTAGCGCTCCAGGGCCTCGCGCTCGGCCTCGTCGAGCCGGTAGATGTCGCCGACCTGCGGCAGGCACGACTCCAGCAGGAGGTACTGCTCCAGGCGGACGCGCACCTCGCTCTGGATGTGGGCGACGCTGCGGTCCTTGGACCAGCCGTGCTCCCGGCGCAGGATCATGACCATGTTGTTCTGCTCGCCGCGGGCCTCTTCCTTCTCCAGCGAGGCGATGTCGTTGAGCAGCAGATTGACGTCGACGGCTATCTGGAGCATCGCGGAGAGCACGGCGCTGTCGAAGACCCTGTGCGGCACCTCGAAGCGGCCCGCGCGCTCGGCGAGGTCGACCGTCGGCTGCACCCCGATGGTCTGCCGGCGCACGGCCAGGTACTGGGCGGCGGAGTCGTACGGCGTGTCCCAGAAGCGGCTCTCCGCCTCGTCCACGTAGCCGTCGAAGTAGCTGCGCCAGTGCCGGGCGCTGCGCGCGCACCAGGCGGGTGTCATGCCCTCGCTGGTGCGCTGCCAGATGTCGGCGAAGCCGTGGGCGATGGGGGGCGCGGTGTCGGGGAGGGGGCCGTCCAGCGCCGCCGCGACCGCGTCGGTGAGCTGCTTGGTCTCCTGCGGGTTCTCGCCGCGCGGCCCGTCGAAGAGGTCGTCGAAGAGGAAGAACCACGACATCAGGTCGACGCCCAGGTCCAGGTCGGTGCCGGTGGCGTGGGGGTAGAAGCGGGAGGCCAGGTCGGCATAGCCGCCGCGCAGATGACGCGTCGCGGCCGCCTCGGACTTGATCAGCCCGAGCGAGCGCGGCCATACGAGCTGCTCGGCGTCGGCGCGGGCGTGATCCGGGCTCTGCCGGCCCGGCAGGGGTATGTGGAAGTCGACGTCCTGGGGCATGGGGGAATCCTTGGGAGTGGGTTGCGGAGGGGCAGCGGGCATCGTGGTGCCCTGGCGGGGGCGCCGCGCGGATCGGAGAGTCAGAAGTCACAACGGGGCATACGGGTACGGGGGTCGGCCCGGTCTCAGAGCTCGCGGTCGACGACGAACCGCCCGAGCGCGAGGAGTTCGTCCCGCGCGCCGGCATCCAGCTCGACACCGCGCAGCGCGTCCTCGGCCAGCGCCATCCGTCTGGCGGCCTCGGCCAGCGCCCAGTCCCGGCCGCCGGCGCACTCGATCAGGCCGGCCACGTGCCGCAGTTCCTCCTCGCCGGGTTCGCCGGGGGTGGTGAGCCAGGCGGCCAACTCGTCGCTGAGCGGGCCGTCCCGGTTCAGTACGTGGCTCACCGGCAGGGACTTCTTGCGGGATCGCAGGTCGGAGTGGACCGACTTGCCGGTGACGGTCGGGTCGCCCCAGATGCCGAGAACGTCGTCGACGAGCTGGAAGGCGACGCCGAGCTGGTCGCCGTAGAGCGCCAGCGCGTCCACCGTCGCCTCCGGCGCCCCGGCGAGGACGGCGCCGATCGCGGCGCTCGCCGACAGCAGCGCGCCGGTCTTGTCGGCGGCCATGTCGACGCACTCCTCGACCGTGACGTGCGAGCGCTGTTCGAAGGACAGGTCCTGGACCTGACCGCGGATCAGATGCCGGGTGGTGCGCGCCAGCAGCCGGGCGGCGGGCGCCGCCGTCGGCAGCCCGGAGTCCAGCAGCACCTCCTGGGCGAGTGCCAGCATCGCGTCACCGGTCAGGATGGCGCTGGAAGGACCCCACAGCTTCCACACCGTGCGCCGGTGGCGGCGCTCCTCGTCGCCGTCCATCAGATCGTCGTGCACCAGGGAGAAGTTGTGCACGAGTTCCACGGCGACGGCGCCGGGCAGGGCGATCTCCGGCGGAGCGCCGACCGCCTCGGCCGACAGCAGCGCGAGCGCCGGCCGTACGGCCTTGCCGGCGTCGGCGCTGGTGGGCGCGCCGAAGCCGAAGTCGCTCTGCAGCACCTTGCCGATGGTGCCCGACAGGTTGTTCTCGAAGGTGTCGAAGAACAGGCCGACGCCGATGACC
>NZ_JBSGDB010000690.1:0-3542 GCF_053602155.1 Streptomyces sp. NPDC004561 | reverse complement strand
GCGCCACCATGACGGAGATGTTCGCGAATCTGCTCAAACGCATCCGGGAACAGGGCTTCGCGGTGGCCCGCCTGGAGGACTACATCCAGCCGCCGGCCGGAAACTGAACCGAGCAGAAATCAGTGTGCTTGGTCACCGTGGCGCTCTTTCGGCCTGGGGACACGGGCCACGCAGTACCATCTCGTAGTTCTGCGAGAAATCTTGAACCCGGATCCGATCGGGCATCCGGCGACATTCGCCCCCCCAAGGACGGTGTCTCGGGAGGAGAGGTTCACTCCCCCACCGGAAAATCGAGTTAAAGGCCAAGGAAAGCCCCGGGTAAGCCCTCGCAACAAAGCAAGGGTCCGAAACGGGCGGAAAGCGCAGGCAGGAAGCAACCCATGGGTCTCACGAGCAACAAAGTGCTGGTGCTGGCGATTCTGGTCGCCGCCGTGCTGTTCGGCAGTACGGTGTGGCTGTGGCCGCGCCTCGCCCGGCAGACCTGGCGTACCGTCAGCGGACGGATCGGTCTCATGCTGAGCACCCAGTTGGCCCTCATCGCCTCCATGGGGCTCGCCGCCAACCAGTCCTTCGGTTTCTACGCCAGCTGGGCGGACCTGTTCGGCCAGGAGACCGGCCAGGGCGTGGTCGTCGACCACATGGCGGGCGGCAACAGCCCCGTCCAAGTGGTCTCCGCGTCCCGCGTCATCGGGGTGAGCAGTCCGCTGCCGCAGGTGGCGGGGCAGGTTCAGAAGGTCGACATCCTCGGCCGTACGACCCACATCGCGGCGCCCGCGTTCGTCTACCTGCCGCCTGAGTACTTCCAGCCGCAGAACCAGGGACGCAAGTTCCCGGTGTCCGTCGTCCTCACGGGATACCCCGGCACCGCCGAGGCACTGGTGAACAAGCTGCATTACCCGAGCACGGCGCAGCAGCTGGCCAAGAGCGGCAAGATGCAGCCGATGATCCTGGTGATGCTGCGGCCGACCGTGGCGCCGCCGCGGGACACCGAGTGCGTGGACGTCCCCGGCGGCCCGCAGACCGAGACCTTCTTCGCCAAGGACCTGCGCGACTCGGTCATGGCCCACTACCGGGTCGACAAGACGCCCGCCAGCTGGGGCATCGTCGGCGACTCGACAGGCGGCTACTGCGCGCTGAAGATCGCCATGCACCACCCGGGGTCGTACGCGGCCGCCGCGGGCCTGTCGCCGTACTACAAGGCGCCGATCGACCCCACCACCGGGGACCTCTTCCACGGCGACAAGAACCTGCAGAACCGTGCCAACCTCTTCTGGGCGATCAAGCATCTGCCGGCGCCGGAAACGTCACTGCTCGTCACCAGCAGCAAGGTCGGTGAGCACAATTACAAGGACACGCTCAAATTCATCAAGAGCGTGCAGAACTCGAACGTGACCAGGGTTTCGTCGATCATCCTTCCGAGCGGCGGACACAACTTCACCACCTGGAAGCGGGAGATCCCGCCGATGCTGCAGTGGATAAGCCAGCGACTGGTCGCACACTAAGGTCTGAACCCTGCGGGCGCTCGAACGCCAGGCGTCCGGTCTCCCGGTTCGCCATGTTCGGAGGGATCGTGTGCGCGACGCTCGGCGTACGGTCCCCAGGAGGGGGCCGCCGCTGAGTGTCTCCCAGGTCGGCGAAGGCGTCAGGCGACGACGGGGAGCAGACGCCCTCCCCAGCGCATGCCCTCTCGCTGCGGACTCGAGCGTTTCCCCACCTCGTCCAGCACCCCGGAGCAGGGTGTCCCGGGAGAGAGAGGACGCAGCCCTTGCACGCCGATTGACCGCCGGTTCACTCGCCGGTTCATGCCTGGAACTCGGTGAGATCGATGGCGTGAACCCGCAGCGGGTAGCCGTACACCGGGTGTGCCGTCTCCCGCTCGGGCACCATGCCGAGCTTGCGGATGACGTTCTCGGAGGCGTTGTCCCCCACCCGGCTGATGCTGATGACGCGGTCCAGGCCGCGGTCCTGGAGAGCGAACTCCAGCGTGGCGTGGGCGGCCTCGGACGCGTATCCCTGGCCCCAGAACTGTGAGCCGAGCCGCCAGCTGATCGCCACGGCGGGCATCACCTCCGGCAGGAACTCGGGCACGGACAGTCCCGTGAAGCCGATCAGTTCGCCCGAGGCCAGCAACTCGACGGCGAAGAGTCCGAAGCCCTCCTCGTCCCACTCCTCCTCCCACCGCTCGATGTCCTCGGCCGTGCGGTCCAGGTCGCGCACCGAGCCGTCGTCGATCCAGCGCATGACCCTGGGGTCCGCGTTGATGTCAGCCATCGGCGCGAGGTCGTCGTCGTGCCAGCTGCGGAGGAGAAGACGGGGTGTGCGGATCTCGGTCATGCGTCCATCCTGCCGAACGCGACGGCCTCATCGGTAATCCGGCACCGCCCGCGCTTCCGCTGCTACTCCGACCTCACCCAACCACCGTAGAAGTGGTGGAAGGTGGTGGCGCGTCACTGGTCGACGAGCCGTCAGAAGTCGTACGGCTTCTCGGTGCTCCAGTTCAGCACATCGGCCTCGCTCCAGCTGAACTGCGGCTTCTGGCCCTTGGTGTCGACCGAGTAGAAGGGGCCGTTGTGACCGTCCGCGCCGCGCAGCGCGATGGCGAACGAGTGTGCCGTGTGGTTCTTCGAGCCGTAGTCGAAGAGGTTCACCGCGCTGTACACCTTGCCTCCGGGCCGGAGCGTGATGTGCTTGTCGCCGCCCGGGTTGTCCTTCTTCGAGTGCGGCAGTGCGGCGCCATCGACGTCCTCGCCGAGCTTCACGGCCGGGTACGAGGTGACCCAGCATGCCTTGGCGCTCTTGTTCGACGCGGTGACCAGCAGGTGGTCGCCCTGCTGACCGGCGAACCGGTGCACCGCGGTGACCAGCATCTCGTCTCCCCGGCACTGCTGGGCGCCGGCCGTTGTGCTCTTGCTCGCGGCCCCGCCCGTCCCGCCCGAGGCGGTCGCCGAGGTCGCCCCCTCCTTGCTGCCCTTGCCGTCCCCGTTGGACGCGGACAGGCTCTGCGCGGTACCGGCGGCGGGATCGCCGCCCGCCGCCTTGGAGCCGTTGTCGGTGCCGCCGCAGGCGGTCAGGCCCAGCGCCAGCGCGGCGGTGACGGCGGCCAGGGCGGCGGAACGGGCGGTACGGCGGGCACGTCGCGTGGTCATGATGAAAACTCCCCCATGGTCTGCCAGGACGCGGCACCTCCCCCTGCTCCCGCAGGGCGGCCGGCCGCATCGGCTGTTTCGTCGCACCCCATGAGATGACGCCGGGGTGGGCGTTGTTCCCCCGGGTTTGTCCGCAATCGGTAACAAGGCAACTGGGCGCAGGCACAACAGTGTTCACACCGTGCCCCTCAGCGGTGCAGCGCCTCCGGCTGCTGCGGCACAGGCAGGCCATCAGGCGGTGGGGTGCTCCTGTCAGGCGGCGTCGCTCTTCTTACGGTGGCGTCCGCCGCGCGCGGGTGTGTCGATGAGGTCCTCACGGCTCCACTCGTCGGCTCCGTCGGGCAGGCGCCTCATCTGCCGGCCGGGTTCACCAAGACGTTCACCAGCCGTTTCGTC
>NZ_JBSGDB010000689.1:0-3558 GCF_053602155.1 Streptomyces sp. NPDC004561 | reverse complement strand
CCGGCAGTCGGGCAGCGCGGGCGATCCCGGCCCTGTCCTGGCCGACCGGCTCGCTGTGCTGGTCCGGCCCGCGTTCTCCGAGTTCTTCGGCGCGGCACGGCGACGGTCCTGGAGGGCGCGGACGCGCAGGTCCCGCGGGTGCTCGCGGAACTCGACGGCGCGGGCCTCGCGCATCTCGCCGCCCACGGCACCTTCCGTGCGGACAGCCCGCTGTTCTCCGCGCTGCGCATGGCCGACGGCCCGCTGATCGTGCACGACTTCGAGCGCCTGGCCCGCAGCCCGTACCGGATCATCCTGTCCAGCTGCGACACCGCCCGTCTCGCCTCCGTCGGCGCCGACGAACTCCTCGGCCTGGTCACGGCGTTGCTCCCGCTGGGCACCGCCGGGGTGGTCGCGAGCAGCGCCCCGGTCAACGACGCGGCCGTGGTGCCCCTGATGCTCGCGCTGCACAAGGGCCTGGGCGCGGGCCTCTCCCTGGCCGAGGCCCTGCGCGACGCCCGGGCCGCCCTGCCCGGCGACACGGTCCACCAGGCGACGGGCTGGGCGTTCGCGGCGTTCGGGGCCGCGTGAGGTCCGGTGGGGCCGTCACGCCGGCTCCTCCAGCAGGCACGGCAGCGCGTCCCGGTCCCCCGTGCCGAGCCGGGTGTACGCGCTGTACAGGTGGTTTCCGACCGTGCGGACCGACAGGGTCAGCCGCTCGGCGATCTCCCGGTTGCTCAGTCCGGCCGCGGCGAGGGTGACGATCTGCCGCTGCCGCGCGGTGAGTTCGCCGAGGACCAGCCCGGCGAGGGCCGGCGTGCGCGCGCCCTGGCAGCGGCGGGCGCGGGCGAGCGCCCGGGTACGGGACATGCGCGCGGCGCGCGGGTCGCGGTGGACCCGTACGGCCTGGGCGTGGGCCTCGGCCGCGAACAGCAGGCGACGCGCTCCTCCAGGGCCTCCGCGGCCCGGTCCAGGGCGGCCGCGTCGCCCCGGGCCAGGGCGTCGGCGTGCCGGGCGAAGACACTGCCCGCCGGCAGCCGCCCGGCGACCCGGCCGGGGTCGCCGAGGCGTACGGCCGCGTAGAGCGCGTAGGCGTCGTCGCCGGCGGGGGCGGCGGGAGCCGACGGGTCGGTCTCGTCCGACTGGTCCCGCACGGCGCCCAGTTCCGCACGGCAGTCATGGTCGTCCGGCGCCTGGCGCAGTCCTTCCCGGGCCCACGCGGCCGCGTCCCGCACCTCGCCGCGCAGCCGGGCGAACCGGGCGCGGACGGCCGCGTACCCGGCCGGGACCGGGGCGCCCTCCGCGACCAGCCACTCCCCCACCGGCGCGGGCAGCGGCCGGACGTCCAGCTGCTCGATGCGCCCTGCGAGGGCCCGCTGTTCGGCCTCCAGGGCCGGGCCGTGGGCGAGGGGAGGGCGGGTCAGCCGGTGGGCCCGCAGCCGGCCGGTCGTGGCGCGCAGGGCCGGGCCGTGCAGGGGGTGGGCGAGGGTGACGGCGCCGCGGTCGTCGACGGTGATCAGCCCGTCGGTCTCCAGGCGTTCGAGGACGTCGAGGTCGAGGTCGTCCATCGGCAGCGGCAGGGGCTCGGCGAACGCGAGGCGTTCCAGGGTCTCGCGTTCGCCGGGGCCGGACCGCTCCAGGGCGGGTGCCAGCCGCTCCCGTACAGCCGGGGTGACCGGCAGCGGGCCCCGCCAGGCCCACTCGCCGGTGTCCGGGACCGGGAGGAGGCGGCCGCTCCCGCCGAGCGCGGTCACCAGGTCGCGCAGCAGCCGGAGGTCTCCCCGGCACAGCTGGTGCAGGCGGTGCACGGTGAGGGGTTCGAGGCCGGCCGCGGCGAGCAGCCCTGCGGTGTCCTCGCGGGGCAGCGGTGCCAGCTCCAGCCGGGGCAGCAGCTCCCCCGTCCACAGCCGGGACACCGCGCCGGGCGCCGGTGTGCCGTCCGTCGCGGTCACGAGCAGGCGGGTGCGTCCGTGCACGGCGAGCTGGTGGACCAGGGCGGCGGAGCCCTCGTCCAGCAGATGGGCGTCGTCCACGACGAGGAGCCGTACGCCGGACAGCGCCCGGACCGCCCGGTGCAGCGAGCCGGTCTCGGGCAGCAGGTGCGCGAACGCCGCGAACGGCAGGTCCCGGGCCTCGGGCGTTCCGGTCACCCGGGCGTGGTCCGTGCCCCGGACCGCCTCCGTGATCAGCCGGGTCTTGCCGCGGCCCGCCGGCCCGGTGACCACGATGCCGTGCCGCCCGGCCGCCGACTCGCCCCGCACCAGCGCCAGTTCCTCCTCCCGGCCGGTGAACGGCCAGGGCAGCCGAAGGGTCTTCGCGTCCTGTTCGTAAGTCCTCACACCATGCAGAGCGCGCGTACTCAGGTTTGATACAGGGCGACTTGAGTAGCCCCCGACTCAGGCGCCCGGCCCCGGCGGGCGGGCAGGCTGACCGCATGACCCGACGCCTCTGCTCGCTACCGCGGCAGTCGGCCCCGTCCTACGGACCGGGGCTGACCGCCGAGCGGCTGGGCGCGCTGCTCGCCGGGCGGCGCATGTGGGTCAACGGTACGGTCCTGCACTACTGCTTCCTCGACGACGACGGCGACGCCTCGGTGATCCCGGTCCCCGGGACCGGGGAGCTGCGCCGGATGCCGTGGGCCGGCGGCAAGGAGCAGCGGGACGTGGTCCGCGAGTGCTTCGCCCTGTGGCAGGGGCTCGGCATCGGCGTCACCTTCGCCGAGGTCGGCGACCGGCGCGAGGCGGAGCTGCGGATCGGGTTCCAGGCCGGCGCGGGTTCCTGGTCGGCGGTGGGCCGGGAGGCACTGTCGGTCGGCGGGGGCGAGCGCACCATGAACCTCGGCTGGGACGTGACCGCGCCGGGGGAGCGCGGGATCGTGCTGCACGAGATCGGGCACGCGCTCGGCATGGTGCACGAGCACCAGAACCCGTTCGCCGGGCTCCACTGGGACGACGAGGCCGTGTACGCCGAGCTGGCGGGCCCGCCGAACCACTGGAGCCGGGAGACGACGTACACGAACGTCCTGCGCGAGCTGGCGGCCTGTGAGGCGGGCGGCTCGGTGTGGGATCCGCAGTCGGTGATGGCGTTCCCGTTCGGACCGGGGCTGGTGCTGGAGCCAGAGCGGTACCGAGGGGGGCTGCGTCCGGGCGGGGCGCCGTCACCGCAGGACAAGGAGTTCGTCCTGCGCTGGTACCCGCCCGCCGGGCCTTCGGGGCCGGCCGAGCTGGTGCCGTTCCGGTCGGTGCCGCTCGGGCTCGGACCGGGCGAGCAGGCCGACTTCGCCGTCGAGCCGCCGGAGACCCGCGACTACACCGTGGGCGCCTTCGGCGACGCCGACACCGTGCTGGTGGTCCTGGAGGAGCGCGACGGGGAACCGCGCTTCCTCGCGGGGCACGACGACGGCGGCACGCCGGACAACGCCGCCGTCCGGGTCCGCCTCGTCAGGGGCCGCCGCTACTTCGTCCGCGTCCGCCTGTACTCCACGTGGGGGTCGGGAGAGACGGCGGTCATGTGCTGGTGAGCGCATGCGGACGACACGCACCACATGTCCGGCACCGGGGGAGCGGTCGCGGACGTCAC
>NZ_JBSGDB010000688.1:0-3594 GCF_053602155.1 Streptomyces sp. NPDC004561 | reverse complement strand
GCCCCAGCCCCCGGTCGGCCCCGGCGCGCCGCAGCCTCCGGTCGGGCCGGGCGGGCCCGGCGGGGGGCGGGGTGCCGTCCATCACGCCGAGACCGTGCTGGCCGCGCCTCCCGTGGGCGGCCCCGGCGGGCCCGTCGGTCCTGGTGGTCCCGGTGGACCTCCGCCGCCGCCCGCTCCCGGCATGTCCCCCGGTGTTCCGGGTGTTCCGGGTGTTCCGCAGGCGATGCCGCCGGGTGCGATGCCGCCGCCGGGGCAGCCGTCGGCGTACGGGTATCCGCAGCAGGGGCAGCCGACGGTCGGTCCCGGCTATCAGGCCGTGCTGCGCTATCGCGCGCAGGACGGTTCGGAGCAGCAGCTGATCCGGCGTTCGGCGCCGGGTACGCCGCATCCGGAGTGGCAGATCTTCCACGAGCTGCGGGCGATGAACGTGCCGCCGGACCAGGTGCTGGAGCTGCACACGGAGCTGGAGTCGTGCGAGCTGCCGGGTGCGTACTGCGCGCGGATGATCCGGGAGCAGTGGCCGCAGGCGCGGATCGCGAGCATCGCGCCGTACGGCACGGACCACGCGAGCCGGCAGCAGGGCATGCAGCAGCTGCTGGCCCATCAGGGCGAGCTGCACCAGGTGGCGGACGGTCCGGCGCGCCCCGCGCCGGTGCGGGCGCCGCTGCCGCCGGTGCAGGCGGCGCCGCCGGTACCGCCGGAGGGCATCGCGCAGGAGCTGGCGGCGGCGTTCGGGCCGGGGATCTTCCGGTTCGATCAGCAGGCGGTGTCGCGGCAGGGTGTGCCGCCGATCGTGGCGCACACGCTGGTGGTCGCGGGGCTGCCGGTGGACATGGGCCCGTTCTTCTGGGCGCAGGCGCAGCCGGGCCGTCCGGTGCCGACGCTGGCGGAGCTGGCGGCCGAGCGCGGGGTGCAGCCGGCGGCGGACGCGGGGTCGTACCTGGTGATGGGCACCGACTTCGGCCGGGCGATCTGTGTGCAGTACGGGACGGCGAACATCGTGGCGGTGCCGGTGGAGGCCGGTCCGGGCGGTGCGCCGGTGCCGCCGCAGTTCGTGAACACCGGGCTGCCGGAGTTCGTGCGCTGTCTGGCGTTGCTGGGCCGGATGTGGCGGCTGAGGTTCGGCCTGAACCAGGAGCAGGCGGGACGCTGGACCGTCGACTTCCAGGCCCAGCTCGCCGCGCTGGACCCGGCGGCGCTCGGTTCGCCGGAGAGCTGGTGGTCGGTGCTGCTGGAGCAGATGTGGGACGGGCTGCTGTAGTGCCGTCCGGCCGGGAGTGGGCGCATTCTGTCCTTCACGCGCGGGTGTGAAGGGCAGGATGGTCGGGTGGACTTGGAGCCGTACCGGGGTGAGCTGGTGGCGTACTGCTACCGGATGCTGGGGTCGTTCCACGAGGCCGAGGACCTGACGCAGGAGACGATGCTGCGTGCCTGGAACGCCCGGGACCGGTACGACCCGGGGCGCGCGTCCGTGCGGACGTGGCTGTACCGCATCGCGACCAACGCCTGTCTGAGCGCGCTGGAGAGCCGGGCCCGTCGTCCGCTGCCGTCGGGGCTGGGGGCGCCTTCCGACGATCCCGGGGCGCCGCTGACGCCGGCGCACGACATCCCGTGGCTGGAGCCGTTCCCCGAGGCGCGGTTCGACGTGGAGGCGCGTGCGGATCTGCGGCTGGCGCTGGTGGCCGCGCTGCAGTTGCTGCCGGCGCGGCAGCGGGCGGTGCTGGTGCTGCGCGAGGTGCTGGAGTTCTCCGCCGCGGAGGTCGCCGGTCAGCTCGGCACTTCCGTGGCCGCCGTCAACAGCGCGTTGCAGCGGGCGCGTTCGGCCCTTTCGCGGGCGGGCGCGCCGGGTGAGGTCGGTGAGCCGGACGACCCGGAGGTGCGGGCGGTGGTGCGGCGTTACATGCGTGCCTTCGAGGCGGCCGACGTTCCGGCTCTGGTGCGGCTGCTCACCGAGGACGCGGTCCTGGAGATGCCGCCGGTTCCGCTGTGGTACCGGGGCAGGCGGGACTACGGCCGGTTCATGGAGCGGGTGTTCGCGCTGCGCGGGACGGGCTGGCGGGTGGAGCGTGCGGCGGCCAACGGGCAGCCGGCGCTCCTGGCGTACGCGCCGGAGCCGGGCGGTGGCCACCGGCCGCACACGGTGCAGGTCCTGACGGTCGTCGGTGGCCGGGTCGCGTGCAACGTGGTGTTCGCGGACCCGCGGGTGCTGTCCGCGTTCGCGCCGCTTCCGCGCGACCCTGCTCCGGCTTCCTGAGCGACGGCCTCCCGGCGGCTCTTCGCGACGACTTTCCGGTGGGCGCGATGAGTCCGGCCGGTGCCGCCGGTAGGTACCGGTGAGCAACCGGACGAAGGGATCGTCGTCGTGAGTGTCGTCGTCATCGAGTTCATCACCCTGGACGGGGTCGTCGCCGATCCGGACGGGTCCGCGGGCACGCCTCTCGGCGGCTGGGCCTTCCGGCACGGCCGCGAGGCGGTCGAGGGGGACAAGTTCCGTCTGGGCCCGGTCCTGGACGAGGGGGTCATGCTGCTGGGCCGTACCACCTGGGAGCTGTTCGCGGGGCTGTGGCCGGGGCGCCGGAGCCCCTTCGCGGCGCGGCTGAACGCCGTGCCGAAGCTGGTCGTCTCCGGTGGCGCGCCGGACGTGTCGAGGTGGTCCAACTCCAGCCTGGTGAAGGGGGATCTGCTGGACGCCGTGCGGGCCGAGCGGCGGGACGTGGTGGTCACCGGGAGTCTTTCCGTGGTGCGCGCGCTGATGGCCGCGGAGTTGGTGGACGAGTACCGGCTGCTGACCTTCCCGGTGGTGCTGGGGGAGGGCCGGCGGCTGTTCGAGGAGGGGAGCGCGCAGGCCGATCTGGAGTGCCTGTCGGCCGAGCGGGTCGGTGCGGCCGTCCTGACCCGGTACGGGAGGGCCGCGGGATGACGGTCCGTCTCCTGGCCCTGTACGAGACCCCGGCCGACCCAAAGGGGCGGGCGACGGCGGCGGACGCGGCGGTTCTTGAGGAGCTCGCGCCCGTCCGCAGCATGATCGTCACTCTTGGGGAGGACGTGCCGTAGGCGGTGGCGGCCGCTGCGATCGTCCCTAAGTGCGAAATTTCGACCGTGACGTGACTGCGGAGTGTCGCGTTATGAACATTTACACCCGATCCATCAGGATATGCGCGAAATCATCCAGTCGTGTATGTCCGGTGGAGAGGGGTGCCCAGGGTGAGCAGCGCATCGGTGCCGCAGCGCGGCTTCGTGACGGTCAGGGGGCGCGGCTACCGCCCCGATCGGGTCGACGCGTTCGTGGAGGCGCTGTCCGAGGAACGGGACGCCGCGTGGGAACGCGCCGCGCGGCTGACCGTGCTCGCCAAGGACATGGAGACGGAGGTCGCGCGGCTGCGCGAGGCCGTCGCCCAGCTCGCGCCCCAGGCGTACGACACGCTCGGGGAGCGCGCCCAGCGCATGTTCCAGCTCGCACAGGAGGAGGCGGCGGAACTGCGGGAACGCACGCGGCGCGAGACCCAGCAGCAGGTCACGCAGGCCGAGGAGTGCGCCGAGGGCGTGCGCTGGGCGGTGAAGGAGGCGGCGGACGCGCTGCGCGCGGAGGCCGAC
>NZ_JBSGDB010000687.1:0-3598 GCF_053602155.1 Streptomyces sp. NPDC004561 | reverse complement strand
AGCCCCCGCCCACCGAGCTCCAGACCCTGATCAACGCTGTCGGCACCGGCAGACCTCTTAACCTCTACCTCCCGGTCTAACAAACCACCGCTAGTGCTCTGACCGCATAGGTTCGCCGGGTCGTTCAGGCCGCGGTGGCGAGGGGGCGTCCGCCCCAGCGGATGCCCTTTTCGCTGCGGATGCGGGCGCGTTCCTTGCGTTCGGCAGCCAGGACGTCGCGGTGGCGGGCGTTGGCGTTGCGCCAGCGCAGGTAGGCGTGCAGGGCCCGGGTCTGCACGGTGTGGTTGGGGTGGTTGGAGTTGGCGATGGTGAACTGCCTCAGCGGCCCGAAGTGGGCCTCGATCGGGTTCGCCCACGAGGCGTAGGTCGGCGTGAAGCACAGCTCGACCTTGTGCTTCTTCGCCCAGCGGCGGATGTCGGCGCCCTTGTGGGCGGACAGGTTGTCCAGGATCACGTAGATCGGTGCGCCGTCGGGCCGGGCGGCGCGGATCGACTTCAGCGCGGCCAGCGTGTTCCCGGCGCCCTTCCTGCGGCGGTTGACGCCCCACAGAGTGTCGTCGCCGACCGAGTAACAGCCGTGGAAGTACCGGACTCCATGGGTGCGGTGGTAGGTGGCAGGCAGCCGGTCGGGGTGCTTCTGTTCGGCCCAGCCCGAGCCGGCGGTGGGCCGGATCCCGAGCGGGCCGAACTCGTCGAACGCGAAGACCCGGTCAGGGAAGCGGTCCAGGACCTCCTCGATGCGGTCGAGCTTGGCGTCGCGGTCGGGATCAGGGGATTCCTTCCAGGTCTTGGTGCGCTGGAAGGTGATGCCGCGGCGGGCGAGCAGGCAGCGTAACGCCTCGCGGCCGATGTGGATGATCCGACCGTGGACTTTCCGCAGGTAGGCGACGAGCTTGCGCAGGGACCAGCGGGTGAAGGGCTGGCCGAGCTTGGTGGGGCGGGTGGTGGCCGTCTGAACGACGAAGTCCTCTTCGTCAGGGCTGAGTCGGCGGGGACGGCCTCCCGCCCACCGAGGGTCCAGGCAGGCCAGGCCGATCTCGTTGAACCGGTGGATCACATCGCGCACGGTGTCCTCGTCGGCCTGGACCAGCTGGGCGATCACCGGCACCCGGTTCCCGCCGGCCGACGCCAGCAGCATCATCGCGCGCCGGTAGCGCACCGAGCTGGTGCTGCCACGGCGCACGATCTGCTGCAGCTTCTGCCCCTCCTGGTCGGTCAGTCTGCGCACACGGACAGGCTCGGCCACCGCACCTCCAGCAGTCGGATCAGACGTCACCGCACATCCAACCGCCATGACCACCGACCCGGCGAACCTATGCGGTCAGAGCTAGTCAGGCCGCTGCTGAGATCAATCGGTCCGTCGGCGCCAACTTGCAGGACATAAGCGATGAGGGCCTCGCCGCCACGCGGTAGCCGGTCGTAGCGCACCGGCCGGCCATGACGCTCTGCCCACGCAGGCGTGACCAGACCGGCCAGCCAGTCCTCCGCGTGCACCGCGAGTTCCTCAAGGGCGCGCCGTAGGGCCTCCGCGACCAGTTCACCACGGTTGAGTTTGCGGACGGCGGCAAGTACGTGAGTGGAGTCGGTGCGCAGCCGCCCGCGCCGCTTGAGCAGCCCCGCGGCCGCCAGGCGCTCGACCATGACCGCGAGCAGCCGATCGGCCCGGTCCTCCTCGGCCATCCGATCGCGGAACTCGCTGAGCACCGAGTGGTCGAAGCCTGGATCATCCAGCCCCAGGCAGTACTTCCAGGCCAGGCGGCAGCACACCGCCTCGGCGGCCTGCCGGTCGGTGAGATTCTCCGCGAACTGCAACACCGACACCAGGGCCAGCTGCGCGGGCGAGAGCCTTCTGCGTCCGTCCACCGGATACCAGCCGGCGAAGTCTTCATCGATGAACAGGCTGTCCAGGCGATCCCGCACCCGTATCGCCGCCGTACCCCGCGGGTTGCTCGCCCCCGCTATGCGTACCGTCAACGGCGGAATCATCCGCCCCGGACTGGACCCCATTGCCATCGCGGCCACCCCTCCGACCGCCGAATCCACCCCGCTGAGATGAGCGGACCACACCGAAGACACGACCAGATCTGAAGCCAGGCAAGTTCACCCTATGAGCGAAGATCACCAACAGCATCCAGAAGTTGGACGAGAACCGTTCAGACCGTTGACGCCAACCCGTCTACGGGTGGGGCGTTGTCGGTGGCGGGCGCTACCTTTCCGGCATGGGGATCTATCTGGTCAGCGTGGGTGCGCGGGAATGGCTCGACGGCGACGAGGACGAGGGCGGTCGGGGAGCCGTCGCCTCGGCGCTCGAGGAGGAGTTGGAGCGGCGGGGGCTGCCGCGGTACGAGCCCGTTCGGGAGGAGGAACCGGGAGTGTGGTTCGAGGAGAAGCTCATCCCTCCCATGGACGGGTTCGCGGCGCTGTGCCGCGCGCACCTGACGCCGCGGGAGCAGGAGACGTTCGGCGAGTGGTCGGTGCTGGTACCGGTGTCGCTGGGGGAGGAGATACACCTGCCCATCGGCTCCGCCTACACCGACACGACCGTGATCGCGGGAGCGCCGCAGGTGCTCGCCCTGGCCAGGCGGCTGGCGGACGTCATCGGACTGCCGCCGGAGGTGCCGCGGGAGGCCGGGAACCTCGGTCTGACGTTCTGGTTCCTCGAGGGCGAGGCGAAGGAACTGGCCGCGGCCCGGCCAGGGCCCTGGAGCGAGGACCTGGACGCCGCGTTCTACGTCGCCGTGTACCTGCGTGCCGCCGAGTACTCACTGCGCCGCGGCTGCCCGATGACCTACAGCTGACGCTACGAGTCAGCCCGTTGCGACGGGAGGGCGGCCCCGAACCGAAGGTGACCACTTGGCCCGCCAGGAACCGGCGCGCCCTGGCCGTGTGGTCACGCGGGCGGTAGCGGTGGCAGTCTCCCACGTCAGCACCACCACGGAACCTTGTCAGTGACGGCATGTCAGATTGTTGTGTTTGTGCTGTTGGTGGTGTGTTCGGGGGATCGGGTTACTGACACGGGGTAGTGTGCGGGGCCCCTATCTCTTTGGTCAAGCCGTGTGGGCGTCTGAGGGGCCTTCGGTAGAAGCGTCAGTCGTGTCGGCTCCGGCGTATCCGTAAGCCCAGCCGACGGCAGTGTCGGGGGCCGGGACCGTTGTGTAGATGTGCCAGGCGGCAGGGTTTCCAGGTGTCTGTCCCAGGCCGCCGCGAGCACGGAGGCATGCAGGTCGAAGCCCGCTCCGGCCGATGCCGACGGTGCTGCCGTGAACGGGGCGCGGAGCGTAGTGGAGACACTGATGGCCCCGGCGGAGAGGATCCCCGCCGCCCACCTGCTCGCCGCTCACGCCGCTGTCGGAGTCAGCCGGGACGCCCGCCTATGTCGCGCGAACCGGCACCCGCTGAAGAGGTGATCACTGAGGCACGACGGAGGCTGCCGGTTCGCCCGAAATAGTGCGGTGAGGGATGCGCCCATGCGCAAGCGCGGCCCTCACCCTCGCCGCCCTGCGCTAGTACTCCAGCCGTAGTTCGGTATTTGGGCTGGTCAGCGGCCTGGTGGCGTGGAGTGTGGCGGGGCGCCGGGTGGGCGGGACGGACTTCCCCA
>NZ_JBSGDB010000686.1:0-3599 GCF_053602155.1 Streptomyces sp. NPDC004561 | reverse complement strand
GCGCGGGCGACCGCGCCCGCGGGACGGACACCGGGTGCCGATCTGAGTACGGCTACTCAGGCACCCGCACCCGGCCCGGCCGCACGCTGGTGGCATGCTGTGGTCGGACCCGGAAGACGAGCCGCCGAAGGAACTGCGCGAGACGCAGGAGATGCTTCGGCGGCTCGGCCTCTTCATGGCCACGGCGATGATCCTGGTCATGCTGGTCATCGGCATGAGGTGAGCCGGACGGCACCACGTGACTAACCTGACGGCATGACGTCAAAGCGCCGGCGACTCGTGCTCGCCTCCCAGTCCCCCGCCCGGCTCGGCCTGCTCCGGCAGGCGGGCCTCGAGCCCGAGGTCATCGTGAGCGGGGTCGACGAGGACGCCGTCACCGCTCCCACCCCGGCGGACCTGGCGCTCGCCCTGGCCGAGGCGAAGGCGTCCGTCGTGGCGGCGAAGCCGGAGGTGCAGGGAGCCCTGGTGATCGGCTGCGACTCGGTGCTGGAGCTGGACGGGCAGGCCCTCGGCAAGCCCGTCGACGCCGAGGAGGCCGCGGCCCGCTGGAAGGGGATGCGCGGGCGGGCCGGCGTGCTCCAGACGGGTCACTGCATCTGGGACACGGCGGCCAAGCGGTACGTGTCGGCGACCGCCTCCACCGTCGTCCGGTTCGGCGACCCGAGCGACGAGGAGATCACCGCGTACGTGGCCTCCGGGGAACCCCTCCACGTCGCCGGGGCGTTCACCCTCGACGGACGTTCGGCGCCGTTCATCGAGGGCATCGACGGCGACCACGGCAACGTGATCGGCATCAGCCTGCCCCTCGTGCGCAAACTCCTCGCCGAACTGGGTGTAGGCATCACGGAGTTGTGGACGCCGTCCGAGTGATCTGGGCGGGGACGGAGTCCTGCGGCTCGTCGTCCCCGTCCTGCGGCTGCTCCGTACGGCCGACCGGTTCACTCTCCGGGGTGGTCGCCGGCTCGGTCTCCGCCTCCGGGTCACCGCCCTCGCCCGCACCCCTGCCGGACGCGGTCTCCTGCGGGCCGCCGTCACGGTCGTAGGTCATCAGCAGCAGCACGACGAGGCCGAGCACCACCACCATGAACAGGAACGCCGTCCAGCCCACCAGGCCCCAGGCGAACGCGCCCAGCAGGGCGTGCACGACGGCCACGCTGATCAGCAGGACGCGGCCGAAGCCCGCGGGGGCGCGATTGCGTATCGCCACCAGCAGCGCCACCAGGGCGCACAGCGCGAAGTAGAGCCCGAAGACGACTCCGCCGATCTTCGAGGACATCGACATCACATGCGGGTCGAGGCCGGCCAGGGACATCTTCTGCCGGTCCACGACCACGCCGAGGAACCAGTTCAGCGCCGCGATGAAGAGCGCCTCGGCGAGCAGTACGACCGCCACGATCCACGCCACCGGTCTGCGTACCACCGGCCCCCACCCACTCTCCAGTCAGATCCGTGTTACCCCAAGTACGTTCGAGACATCGCGAACGCTACTAACGGGTAAACCCCGGGACAAGGGTTCGCGCGGCAGCAAAGAATCATTGGGCCATTCGTAGGGACTCGACAAAGAAACGGAGTGGGCCGCAGCACGCCCTCACAGAGACCTTGACCACACGACAGGGCTAGGGTTTCCCGAAGGAGTCCTGCGTACCAAGGTGCGACTAGGGCTTTCGCGGGTCGAGCGAGCCTCGAATCACGCTCCGTGTGGGCAAGCTCACCATTGGGGACGGGTCGAAGTGCCGTGTCGGCAGTCCCTAAACTCGGCTTGTTTCAAGGAGGGAGCCTCAATCGTGCGCAAGGTGCTCATCGCCAACCGTGGCGAAATCGCTGTCCGCGTGGCCCGGGCCTGCCGGGACGCCGGGATCGCGAGCGTGGCCGTCTACGCCGACCCGGACCGGGACGCTCTGCATGTCCGCGCCGCGGATGAGGCGTTCGCCCTGGGCGGTGACACCCCGGCCACCAGTTACCTGGACATCGAAAAGGTCCTGAACGCCGCCCGTGAGTCCGGTGCGGACGCCGTCCATCCCGGTTACGGCTTCCTCTCGGAGAACGCCGAGTTCGCCCAGGCGGTGCTGGACGCGGATCTGATCTGGATCGGCCCGCCCCCGCACGCCATCCGGGACCTGGGTGACAAGGTCGCCGCGCGGCACATCGCGCAGCGCGCCGGCGCCCCGCTGGTGGCCGGTACGCCCGATCCGGTGAACGGCGCCGACGAGGTCGTCGCGTTCGCCCGGGAGAACGGCCTGCCCATCGCCATCAAGGCGGCGTTCGGCGGCGGCGGCCGCGGCCTGAAGGTCGCCCGCACCCTCGAAGAGGTGCCGGAGCTGTACGACTCGGCGGTCCGCGAGGCGGTCGCCGCCTTCGGTCGCGGCGAGTGCTTCGTGGAGCGCTACCTGGACCGTCCGCGGCACGTGGAGACCCAGTGCCTGGCCGACAAGCACGGCAACGTGGTCGTCGTCTCCACCCGCGACTGCTCCCTGCAGCGCCGCCACCAGAAGCTGGTGGAGGAGGCCCCGGCGCCGTTCCTCTCCGAGGAGCAGGTCGCCGAGCTGTACCGCGCCTCGAAGGCCATCCTCAAGGAGGCCGGCTACGAGGGCGCGGGCACCTGTGAGTTCCTGGTCGGCCAGGACGGCACGATCTCCTTCCTGGAGGTCAACACCCGTCTGCAGGTCGAGCACCCGGTGACCGAGGAGGTCGCGGGCATCGACCTGGTGCGCGAGATGTTCCGCATCGCCGACGGCGAGGAGCTGGGCTACGACGACCCCGCGCTGCGCGGTCACTCGTTCGAGTTCCGCATCAACGGCGAGGACCCGGGCCGCAACTTCCTGCCGGCCCCCGGCACGGTCACCCGCTTCGAGGCGCCGGCCGGTCCCGGTGTCCGCCTGGACGCGGGCGTGGAGTCCGGCTCGGTCATCGGCCCGGCGTGGGACTCGCTGCTCGCCAAGCTGATCGTGACGGGCCGGACCCGCAAGGAGGCCCTGGAGCGGGCCGCCCGCGCGCTGGACGAGTTCCAGGTCGAGGGCATGGCCACGGCCATCCCCTTCCACCGCGTGGTCGTGCGGGACCCGGCGTTCGCCCCCGAGCTGGGTGGCTCGGAGAACCCGTTCACGGTCCACACCCGGTGGATCGAGACCGAGTTCGTCAACGAGATCAAGCCGTTCGCCGCCCCCGCCGACACCGAGGCGGAGGAGGAGACCGGCCGCGAGACGGTCGTCGTCGAGGTCGGCGGCAAGCGCCTCGAGGTCTCGCTGCCCTCGTCCCTCGGCATGTCGCTGGCCCGCACCGGCCTCGCGGCGGGCGCCAAGCCGAAGCGCCGCGCGGCCAAGAAGTCCGGCCCCGTCGCCTCCGGTGACACCCTCGCCTCCCCGATGCAGGGCACGATCGTCAAGATCGCGGTCGAGGAGGGCCAGGAGGTCAAGGAGGGCGACCTGGTCGTCGTCCTTGAGGCCATGAAGATGGAGCAGCCGCTGAACGCGCACAGGGCGGGCACCATCAAGGGCCTGACTGCCGAGGTCGGCGCGTCCGTCACGTCCGGCGCGGCGATCTGCGAGATCAAGGACTGAAGTCCCGCCGCATCGACACCGAGTCGGCCCCCGGTACCCACC
>NZ_JBSGDB010000685.1:0-3616 GCF_053602155.1 Streptomyces sp. NPDC004561 | reverse complement strand
GTCCCTGTTCACCGCCATGCTCGTCATGACGCTGTTCTTCGGCATGGCGCGATACGCCCACGATTCCGGTCTGGCACATGCCGGACAGGATGCGATTCTCATATCGGACGGTTGTGTCGGCCTGTTCCCTGTGCGTGGCGGGCGTGCTGGCGCTCGCGCCGGCCACCGCCGCCGTGGCGGGCCCGTCGGCCGCCGCCGGGACCCGCGCCGGGGACCCCGCGCCGCCCGCGCCCCGGGCGGCGGCGCCCGGGCCGTCCCTGCTCTACCGCTCCGGCACGCAGGTCCGGCCGGGCCGGGGCGCACCCGAGCTGCCGGACGTCTCGGCGCTGTCCTGGCTGGTCGCCGACGCCGGCAGCGGGGAGGTGCTGGCCGCGGCCGACGCGCACCGCCCGCTGCCGCCCGCGAGCACCATGAAGACCCTGTTCGCCCTCACCGTGCTCCCGTCGCTGCCCAGCGGACTGCGGCACACCGTGCGCTACGAGGAGCTGGCGGACGTCGGCGAGGGCAGCAGCCTGGTCGGGGTCGAGGAGGGGCACAGCTACCAGGTGGCGGACCTGTGGCGCGGGGTCTTCCTCGAGTCCGGGAACGACGCCGTGCACGTGCTCGCCTCCCTGGCCGGCGGCTGGCAGGCCACCGCCCGGCACATGCAGGCGAAGGCCCGCACCCTGGGCGCCGGGGACACCCAGGTGGTGTCCCCGGACGGTTACGACGCCCCCGGTCAGGTGTCCTCCGCCTACGATCTCGCGGTCTTCGGCCGGGAGGGGCTGCGCAACCCCGACTTCGCCCGCTACTGCTCCACCGCCCGGGCCGACTTCCCCGGTGACGGGACGCCGTACGCCATCGAGAACACCAACCGGCTGCTGAGCGGCGAGGACGGCGTAGCGCCGTACCCGGGGCTCGTCGGCATCAAGAACGGCTACACCAGCAACGCGGGCAACACGCTCGTGGCCGCCGCCCGCCGGGGCGGGCGCACCCTCGTGGTGACCCTGATGAACCCTCAGGCCGGCGGCGGGTTGACCGTGTACGAGGAGGCCCGCGCGCTGCTCGACTGGGGATTCGCGGCGGCCGGACGGGTGGATCCGGTGGGTTCGCTGGACGCGCTGCGCCCGGCGCCCCGGCCGGAGGCGTCGGCCGTGCCGGTGGCGGCGGCCACCTCCGGGGCGTCGGCCGACGACTCGGGGTGGTCCGGCACCGCCGTCGGGGTGGGGCTCGCCGGGCTGGGCGCCGGGGCCGTGGCGATGGTGCTGCGCTCCAAGGGGCGCCGGGCCGCGCGGGGCTGACCCACCGGCAGACCGAGCAGCAGGCCCAGGGTGATCCAGGTGTAGGTGTTGCTGCCGAGGAAGCCGCCCGGGCCGGAGGCGTCGTCGAACCACAGCCACACCACGCTGGTGCACATCACCGCGTACAGCGCGCCCGCGACACGCCGGTGCCCGGTGCGCACCAGCACGGCGAAGGACGGCAGCAGCCACACCAGGTGGTGCACCCAGGTGATCGGGCTGACCAGGCAGGCGGCGGCACCGGTGAGGGCGAACGCCGCGGGCCAGTCGCCGGCCGTCACCGCCCGGCGGGCCCGCCAGCCCCACACGCACAGGGTCAGCAGCACCACCGTCGCCCACAGCGGGCGGCCCGTCTCGCCGAGCCGGGCCAGGACTCCCTGGAGCGACTGGTTGGAGACGTAGTCCAGGCGGCCCACCCGGCCCGTGTCCCACAGCGCCTCGGTCCAGTAGTACCGGGACGCCCCGGGGTCCGCCCAGACGGCCAGCGCGGTCGCCCCGGCGGCCACGGCCGTCGCGATCCCGGCCGCCCGGCGGCGACCGGCGAGCAGCAGCAGCCCGATGAACAGGGCGGGCGTGAGCTTCACGGCCGCGGCGAGCCCGATCCCGGCGCCCGCCCAGCGGCCCCGGCCGACGGCCAGCAGCCACGCGTCGCCGAGCACGAGGGCGAGCAGCACCAGGTTGACCTGGCCGAAGCTGAACGTGTCCCGCAGGGGTTCGAACAGCGCGAGCAGGCACAGGCCCAGCGACCACCGGTACCAGCCCTGCCGCCGGCGGCCGGGCCCGGCCAGGATCCACAGGACGACCGCCAGCGCGGCCAGGTTCACCAGCAGGGAGACGGCGATCGCGGTGTTCCGCCCCATCATCGCCAGCGGCAGCATGACCACGGCGGCGAACGGCGGATAGGTGAAGCCGTACGCGGTGCCCGGCACCCGGTAGTCGTAGATCCGGCCGGCATGGTGGACCCAGGTGTGCACGGTGCCGTAGTAGACCTTCAGGTCGAAGAAGCCACGCAGCAGCGGCACGGTGGCGGTGAACGCGGCCACCGCGGCGCCGAGGCCCAGCACGAGGAACAGCCGGCCCCGCTCGGTGCGCGGGCCCGTCATGCGGCGCGTCCCGGAGCCGGGGCCTGGGCCGCCTGGTGGGCCTGCCACAGCACGACCACGCCGAGCACCCCGCCGGAGACGGCCAGCACCAGCTGCCCGGTGTCGGCCGGGCCGCCGCTGGGCAGCACGGCGAGGGCGAGCACCCCGGCCAGGGCCGCGCCCCGGTGCCGTACCGAGGTGCTGGGCGCGGCGGCGGCGATGAGGAACAGGCCCCACAGCACGTACCAGGGGCGGATCGCCGGACCGAACACGGCCACGGCCAGCAGGCTCAGGCCGAGCGCGTACACCGGTCTGAGCCGCAGCCGGAGCCAGATCAGCAGCACGGCGACGGCGGTGACCGCGAGGCCGAGCAGGTGCCAGGCCGGGACGGCCAGCGGGGCCAGGCTGCTGCCGAGGTGTTCGAGCAGGGCGCCGGTGGCCCGGCCGAGCAGGCTGCTCAGCGCCCAGTTCTGCGGGGAGACCGGGGTCGCCAGGGCGCCGATCCAGCCGTAGCCGGTGCCGGCCACCGCCGTGGCGGCGACCGTCGTCCCGGCGGCGGCGACCGCCGTCGTCAGCACGGCCGGCACGGGGCGCCGGCCGGCGCGGAGCTGGAGGGCCACGACGGCGAGGAGGCCGAGCGCGGCGGGCGCCTTGACGAGGGCGGCGAGGGTGACGAGGACGGCGGCGACGGTGCCGAGAGCGGCTCCGCGGCCGCGCGCGGCGACCAGGCCGAGACCGAGCAGACCAAGCATGAGGGCATCATTATGGGCGCCGGCGACCAAGTGCAGCAGGACCAGCGGGTTGAGCGCGCCGAGCCACAGCGCGGCGGCCGGGTCGGCGCCGCTGTGCCGGGCGAGGCGGGGCAGCGCCACCGCCATGAGGGCCACGCCGAGCAGCGCGACCAGGCGCATGCCGAGCAGGCCCGCGGGCAGTTCGCCCCGGGTGAGGCCGGACAGGGCGGAGGCCAGGCCCAGGAAGGCGGGGCCGTAGGGCGCGCCCGTGTGCCGCCACATCGGGGCAACCTCGCCGGCGAGGGGTCCGCCGAGCGTGGCGGGACCCTGGGCGTAGACGTCCATGTGGGCGTCGACCATGGCGCCCTGCGCGAGGTAGCTGTAGACGTCCCGGCTGAACAGCGGCGGTGCGAGCAGCAGCGGGGCGGTCCAGACGGCCAGCACGACCAGCAGGGCGCGCGGGTCCGGCGTGGGTGACGACGAGGCGATCACGGTCGACCTGGGCCGTCTGCCCCAGGAGGTCTCC
>NZ_JBSGDB010000684.1:0-3616 GCF_053602155.1 Streptomyces sp. NPDC004561 | reverse complement strand
GCCCCCGGCCGCGTGTCCGGCCGGGCACGGGCGCCTCAGCGGCCCGCGCGACGGCGTCTCAGCGGCCGAGTTCCTTGCGGGTGACCCTGCGGAGCCTGCGCCGCTGCGAGGGGTCCAGCGTCAGGTACGCGACCACCGGAACCCCCACAACGATGAGGAACGTCACCCACCAGGGCAGCCATATCAGCAGGATCAGACCGACCGCCACACCCCCTGCGGCGATCTTCGCGTTCTTGGACATGAGCGTCGCCTCCTTCGCGGCCACTGCCGCTCTCTGCTCTGAAAACGGCCTTCCGCTCGCCGCGGTTCCGGGACTCACCCCTGAGACATCCCTGAGGCGCGCCCCCTAATGGGCCCGATGGCCCCACAGGTCGACCGGTACCCGTCGAACAGATTGTGGAGTGCCTCAGGCCCCGGCGCCAGCACAAGGGTCCACCGTCGCCGCGCCGAGTCCCCGGCGGCTCCGCCTCGGTAGTCGGATTCGGCAGGTGCGCTGCCCTTCTCCGGGCACGGACTCCCGTGCGCCCCGGAGCCGATACACGCAGGGATGTGACGTTCCGTGATTCGGCGGGACCCGACGGGCATCACGCGCGTGGACCACGACACGCTCACCCCGGCGACCAGGGACAGACCCGGGCCGGGGAGCGCGGCGTGGACCGCCCTCCCCGGCTCCTGTCGCCCGGTGCGCGCGTGGCCGTCAGCCACGTGCCCCCAGAAGGTGGTCCATCGCCAGCTGGTCGAGCTGCTCGAAGGCCATGCCGCGTGCGGCGGCCGCCTCCACGTCGAAGTCCTCGAACGCGCTGCGGTCGGCGAGCAGAGCCTGCAGGCCGTCGGCCGCGGTCGGCTGGGCCAGCTGGTCCAGGCGTGCCGCGCGAAGCGCCTCCTGCACCTCCGGGTCGGCCCGGAACGCGGCGGAACGCTCCTTGAGGATGAGGTAGTTGCGCATGCAGCCGGCCGCCGAAGCCCACACGCCGTCGAGGTCCTCGGTCCGCGGCGGCTTGAAGTCGAAGTGCCGGGGACCCTCGTAACCGGCGCTCTCCAGAAGGTCGACCAGCCAGAAGGCCGCCCGCAGGTCGCCGGCGCCGAACCGCAGGTCCTGGTCGTACTTGATGCCGGACTGGCCGTTGAGGTCGATGTGGAAGAGCTTGCCCGCCCACAGGGCCTGCGCGATGCCGTGCGGGAAGTTCAGGCCGGCCATCTGCTCGTGGCCGACCTCCGGGTTGACACCGTACAGCTCGGGCCGCTCCAGGCGCTCGATGAACGCCAGGGCGTGGCCGACGGTGGGCAGCAGGATGTCGCCGCGGGGCTCGTTGGGCTTGGGCTCGATGGCGAAGCGGAGGTCGTAGCCCTGGGCGGTGACGTACTCGCCGAGCAGGTCGAAGGCCTCCTTCATGCGGTCGAGGGCGGCGCGCACGTCCTTGGCGGCGCCGGACTCGGCGCCCTCGCGGCCGCCCCAGGCGACATAGGTCTTCGCGCCGAGCTCGGCCGCCAGGTCGATGTTGCGGATCGTCTTGCGCAGCGCGTAGCGGCGCACGTCGCGGTCGTTGGCGGTGAAGGCGCCGTCCTTGAAGACGGGGTGCGTGAAGAGGTTCGTGGTGGCCATCGGGACGGCCATGCCGGTGGCGTCCAGGGCCTGGCGGAACCGCTTGATGTGCGACTCCCGCTCGGCGTCCGATGCGCCGAAGGGGATCAGGTCGTCGTCGTGGAAGGTCACCCCGTGGGCGCCGAGCTCGGCCAGGCGCTGCACCGTCTCGACCGGGTCGAGGGCACGGCGGGTGGCGTCGCCGAACGGGTCCCTTCCCTGCCAGCCGACGGTCCACAGGCCGAAGGTGAACCTGTCGTCGGGGGTGGGCTGGTAGCTCATGCGCTGGCTCCTCGGTGCGTTCGACTATTTCGTCATGGCCGTTTACAAATTAGTATGCGGGCGCATGCCTGGGAAGAGACAAGATGTCCTTGAGAGCCGCGGAACAGGGAGAGTCCGATGTCAGCAGCCGAGGGTCCGCTCGTCGTCGGCGTGGACACGTCCACCCAGTCCACGAAGGCCCTGGTCGTGGACGCGGCCACCGGACAGGTGGTGGCGAGCGGCCAGGCGCCGCACACCGTCACCTCGGGCGCGGGCCGGGAGAGCGATCCGCGTCAGTGGTGGGACGCCTTGTGCGAGGCGCTGCGCCAGTGCGGTGACGCGGCCCACGAGGCGGCCGCCGTGTCGATCGGCGGCCAGCAGCACGGTCTGGTCACGCTCGACGAGCACGGCGAACCGGTGCGTCCGGCCCTGCTCTGGAACGACGTCCGCTCGGCGCCGCAGGCCCGCCGGCTGGTGGAGGAGCTGGGCGGTCCGAAGGCCTGGGCGGAGCGCACCGGGAGCGTGCCCGGCGCGTCTTTCACGGTCACGAAGTGGGCCTGGCTGGCCGAGCACGAGCCGGAGGCGGTCCGCGCGACCAGGGCGGTGCGGCTCCCCCACGACTACCTCACCGAACGCCTGACCGGGCAGGGCACCACCGACCGCGGTGACGTGTCCGGCACCGGCTGGTGGGCGTCCGGCACGGAGCGGTACGACGAGGAGACCCTCGCGCACATCGGGCTCGACCAGGCGCTGCTGCCCCGGGTGGTGCGGCCGGGCGAGGTGGCCGGCACCGTGCGCGACAGCCATGATCTGCCGTTCTCCAAGGGCACGCTGGTGGCCCCCGGCACCGGCGACAACGCGGCGGCGGCGCTGGGCCTCGGGCTGCGGCCGGGCACCCCGGTGCTGAGCCTCGGCACGTCCGGCACGGTGTACGCGGTCTCCCGGCACCGCCCGGCCGATTCGACCGGCACGGTGGCGGGCTTCGCCGACGCGCACGGGGACTGGCTGCCGCTGGCCTGCACCCTGAACTGCACGCTCGCCGTGGACCGCGTCGCGGCCCTGCTGGGCCTGGACCGCGAGGCGGTGGCGCCCGGCGGCTCGGTGACGCTGCTGCCGTACCTGGACGGCGAGCGCACCCCGAACCTGCCGCACGCCTCCGGGCTGCTGCACGGACTGCGCCACGACACCAGTTCGGGCCAGCTGCTGCAGGCCGCGTACGACGGCGCGGTGCACGCGCTGCTCGGCGCCCTCGACCTGGTCCTCGACGAGGACGCGGACCGCGACAGCCCACTGCTGCTGATCGGCGGCGGCGCCCGTGGCGCGGCCTGGCAGCAGACCGTGCGCCGGCTTTCGGGGCGGCCCGTCCAGGTCCCGGAGGCCAGGGAATTGGTCGCCCTCGGCGCCGCGGCTCAGGCGGCCGGACTGCTGACCGGCGAGGACCCGGGGGCGGTGGCCCGCCGCTGGAACACGGCCGCGGGCCCGGTGCTGGAGGCCGCGCGGCGGGACGAGGAGACGCTGGCCCGGATCAGCGGGGTACTCTCCGACGCGGCCCCGCTGCTGGAACGGGGGACGGAATCCCGCTGAGCCACCCGGCCCAGCCATGGACCAAGGATTGACGGAGGCATGACCGCACCGCTGCACGAGACGCGCCCGCCGGGCGTCGGCCGGTCCCTGCCGGACACCCAGCAGGGCATGCGCCGGCGCAACCTCGCCCGGGTGATGCACGCGGTGAGATCGGTAGATGACACGTCAGTACTCCAGTCACCTCTTCAG
>NZ_JBSGDB010000683.1:0-3621 GCF_053602155.1 Streptomyces sp. NPDC004561 | reverse complement strand
CCCCCACGGACGCCGCCCTGGCCGCCGACCTCGCGCTGCCGATCGAGGAGCTGGAGCTCACGGTCCGCTCCTACAACTGCCTCAAGCGTGAGGGCGTCCACTCCGTGGGTGAGCTCCTGGCGCGCTCCGAGGCCGACCTGCTGGACATCCGCAACTTCGGTGCGAAGTCCATCGACGAGGTCAAGGCGAAGCTGGCCGGCCTGGGCCTGGCCCTCAAGGACAGCCCGCCCGGATTCGACCCGACCGCCGCCGCATTCGACGCGGACGACAACGGGAACACGGGCTTCATGGAGACCGAGCAGTACTGAACACTGCCCCGGGACGCGGTGTGCCAGTAAGGCAGAGAAGCCGGATTTGAGCACTGGCCACCGCACCCGGCTCCCGGATGACCCCGTCGGCGGAGATGCAGGCGCCCAAGCACTCCGAGCCTGCCGGAAGAGGGCGATCTTCGTGCCGTCCGGGTCCCGGCGTGCGGGGCCGTCGTATCCGCAGGACTCTGAACACATGGGCAATCCGACGCAGTATCCGCACATCGTGGTTCACTCACCGGCCCTGGACGGCTCGCGGCGGGTCACCGAGGGCGAGGTGACGCTGGGGATCGCATCGCATCTGGACGACGTCGTGGAGATCCTGCGGCTGGCCGATCTGGACCGGATCGAGGTCGAGGACACCGATCTCATCGAGTGGCAGGGCGGCGGGCCCGACGACTGGCCGGGACTGTCGGAGCACGAACTGTAGCGGCCTGGTGTACGGCAGTGTCCGTAGCCGGGCTACGCCATCCTCAAATGAAGCTCTGAAGAACGGAGCGGACGCTTCGAACCGCCCCGCGGCAGGGCAGATTACGTGCACACGGGACCCGCCGGCACGGGGGCGGCGGGACCCGCGACGGGAGACACAGCGGGGGGATGCGCACCACGGGGGACACGGAAGGGCGGCCCGTCCACGGGGACGGGCCGCCCTTGGTGTGCCGGGAGGGTCAGACCTTCAGCGGCTTGACCGACGTCGGCGCGTGGCCCGGCTCGGTGGCCAGGTCCTCGAACTCGGAGATGTCGCTGATGTCCATGGTGCGGCTCATCGAGATGTTGGTGATCCGCTCCAGGATCGCCTCGACGACGACCGGCACCCGGTACTCGGCGGCCAGCTTCTTCGCCTGCTCGAAGGCGGCGCCCAGCTGCTCGGGCTCGGTGACCCGGATGGCCTTGCAGCCCAGGCCCTCGGCGACCTTGACGTGGTCCACGCCGTAGACGCCGATCTCGGGCGCGTTGATGTTCTCGAACTCCAGGTTGACCTGGAAGTCGATGTCCAGGCCGATCTGCGCCTGCCGGATCAGGCCCAGGTAGGCGTTGTTCACCAGGACGTGGACGTAGGGGATCCGGTGCTGCGCGGCGACCGCCAGCTCCTCGATCATGAACTGGAAGTCGTAGTCGCCGGAGAGGGCGACGACCGGGGAGTCCGGGTCGGCCTTGGCGACGCCGATCGCGGCCGGGATGGTCCAGCCGAGCGGGCCGGCCTGGCCGCAGTTGATCCAGTGGCGCGGCTTGTAGACGTGCAGCATCTGCGCGCCGGCGATCTGGGAGAGGCCGATGGTGGTGACGTACCGGGTGTCCGGGCCGAAGGCCTTGTTCATCTCCTCGTACACGCGCTGCGGCTTCATCGGCACGTTGTCGAAGTGCGTACGGCGCAGCAGCGTGGCCCTGCGCTCCTGGGTGGAGGCGACCCAGTCGGCGCGGTCGGGCAGCCTGCCGGCCGCCTTCAGTTCCTTCGCGACCTCGATGAACAGCTCCAGCGCGGCCCTGGCGTCGGAGACGACCCCGTAGTCCGGCGGGAAGATCTTGCCGATCTGGGTGGGCTCGATGTCGACGTGGACGAACTTGCGGTCCCCGCGGTAGACGTCGAGCTTGTAGCCGGTGTGGCGGTTGGCCCAGCGGTTGCCGATGCCGAGGACGAAGTCCGACTCCAGGAAGGTGGCGTTGCCGTAGCGGTGCGAGGTCTGGACGCCGACCATGCCGGCGTTCAGCTCGTGGTCGTCGGCCAGCGCGCCCCAGCCCATCAGGGTCGGGATCACCGGGGTCCGGGTCAGCTCGGCGAACTCCACCAGCAGGTCGCAGGCGTCGGCGCCGATGACGCCGCCGCCGGCGACGATGACCGGGCGCTCGGCGGCGAGGAGGAAGGAGATCGCCTTCTCGATCTGGGCGCGGGTCGCGGCCGGCCTGTAGACCGGCAGCGGCTCGTACGTCTCCGGGTCGAACTCGATCTCGGTCAACTGGACGTCGATGGGCAGGTCGATCAGGACCGGGCCCGGGCGGCCGGAGCGCATCAGGTGGAAGGCCTGCTGGAAGACGCCGGGGACCTGCGCGGCCTCCAGGACGGTCACCGCCATCTTCGTGACCGGCTTGGCGATCGAGGCGATGTCGACGGCCTGGAAGTCCTCTTTGTGGATCACGCTGGTGGGGGCCTGGCCGGTGATGCACAGGATCGGGACGGAGTCGCCGATGGCCGAGTACAGGCCGGTGATCATGTCGGTGCCGGCCGGGCCGGACGTGCCGATGCAGACGCCGATGTTCCCCGGCCTGGTCCGGGTGTAGCCCTCGGCCATGTGCGAGGCGCCCTCGACGTGACGGGCGAGGGTGTGGTTGATGCCGCCGCCCTCCTTGAGGGCCTTGTAGAAGGGGTTGATCGCCGCGCCCGGCACCCCGAAGGCGTCGGTGACGCCCTCGCGCTTGAGGATCTCAACTGCCGCGCGGGCAGCGGTCATACGAGCCATCGAGTACTCCTGCTCCGGCTTCTCGGATGCGTACTCCCGTCGCGCCCCGCGGTGAGCACAGTCTCCAGATCGACTTCCGCATAGCAGAAATTAACTTCTACTATCTGGAAGCAATGTAGGGGGGCGCGCGAACGCCGTCAAGAGAGGCCAGGACACCGCGCAAGCGCCGGACAGGCGCGGTACGCGTGGAGCACCATGGGTGGGCTGTCCCGACGCAGACGCCTGGGAGTGGGGGGCCATGCCCGAGAGCGTGCCGGTGCGCTGTCCGGCCTGCCGGCGCGAGCACGTCTTCGCCGCGCCGGTGTATCCGTGCGTGTGCGGCGCGCCCACCGCGCCGCGGCTGGATCCCGCGGGCGCGCCGGCCGTGGCGGAGCACCGGTCCTGGGACGACGAGTGGATCGCCGTGGCGTGCGCCGGCTGCGGGAACGTGGCCCACTGGCCGCACCCGGAACTGGGCTGTCCGTGCGGCACGGTCCTGCGGGTCGCGGTGGCGGACGGGCCGGCGGCGCGACCGCGGCCGGCTCCGCCCGGGGCCGCGCGGCAGCGGCCCGCCTTCCAGCCGCGCGCCATCCGCACGGCTCGCGACGCGGTCACCGCCGCTGCGCTGTATCTGCGCTGGCTCGGCTACCAGGACATACGCCGCGCCGACCAGCGGCCGCCGAGCGGCGTCGGGCTCGCCGCCCGCGGACTGCTCGCCACGGTGGAACCGACCGTGCGCCCGTACGGGCCGCGGGACGTGGAGTGCCTGTGGCTGACGGCGATGACGGAGTCCGCGGACTGCCTCTGTCTCTGCCTCGCCGGTTACACCGACGACGCCCGGGTCACCGCGGACGCCCTCGGCGTCCCGCTGTTCGTCC